>JAZUJY010000284.1:0-11932 GCA_045643005.1 Oscillospiraceae bacterium
ATGCCTTTTGTAAAGATTTCAGATATTGTGCTTGAAGATAAAAAGGTCATTAAAATTGAAGTAACTGTGAGAACAAACAAGCCTTATTACCTTTCAGACAAAGGATTAAAACCGTCAGGTGTATATGTCCGAAAAGGCTCATCGTCTCAGCCTGTAAGTGATGAAGCAATTCGTGAGCTTATAATTCAGACAAGCGGAAAAACTTATGAATCAGGACGCTCAATTAATCAGGAACTTTCTTTCGTTTCTTTCACTGAAAAAATGAAAGAAAGAAATCTTGAAATCGGAGATTCACAGTTCAGAACACTTCATCTTATCGGAGAGGACGGATTATATACAAATCTTGCACTTCTGCTTTCAGACCAGTGCGAGCATACTCTGAAGCTTGCTGTTTTTCAGGGAACGGATAAAGCTGTATTTCGTGACAGAAAGGAGTTTTCAGGCTCAGTTCTGAAACAGCTTGATGATATTTTTTCAGCAATTGATATTTACAATAAAACAAGTTCTTCCATAAACGGACTTTATCGCATTGACAAAAGAGATTATGATGTAGAAGCACTCAGAGAAGCACTTCTCAACTGCATTGTACATCGTGATTACTCATTCAGCGGAAGTACTCTTGTTAATATTTACGATGACAGAATCGAATTTGTTTCTCTTGGCGGACTTGTAAAAGGACTCACAATGGAAGCTGTATACATGGGTGTATCTCAGTCAAGAAATCCAAACCTTGCCGCAGTATTTTACAGAATGAAACTCATTGAAAGCTATGGAACAGGAATCGGAAAAATCCGTCGTGCATACAAGGAAATTTCTTCTGAACCTGTTTTTGAGTCCGCTGACGGAGCATTCAGACTTACACTTCCTAATATGAATGAAGCTGTCATCCCGATTGTATCAGTGGATAATGCATCACTTATCATTGATTATATAAAGAGAAACGGTTCGATAAGCCGTCTTGAAACCGAAAAGCTGACAGGTTTAAAAACTACTGCTGCTCACAATCTTCTCAAAGAAATGTGTGCTGATAAGCAGCTAAAGGTCACAGGAAAAGGGAAATCAACAAAGTATATTGTATAATAATAAACAGCGTGTTTTTTGTAGTCTGAATTCATTAAAACATGCTGTTTTTCAACTATGAATTATAATTTATACATTAGGATGTTCGCCACAAAATCAACGGAGCTAATAATTGCACATTGTTTTTTCTCATCAGAAGAACCAATCCAAACATCAATGCCTGCACCATCAGACGAAACAGTTCCTTTTAAGAACCCGTAATCTAAAGGATATATATAATCAGAATACTTTGGATGCGCTGATCCCTTTGGTCGATCTATTTCAATATCATACTTAGAAAATAGCTTATCAAGCATTTTCCAAAAGTCCTTGTCAAATTTATTCATTATAATTAATCCTCCCTTGGCTTAAAGAAAATTGTTGGCAAATATCCATCGTGAACCGATTTGAAATCAGTAATAGTAATCTTTATTGGCTGTTCATTTTTTTCTATAAATACTCCTGGACAATATGGATCTTTTTTATTTAAAGAACCATTCAAAGATATCTTCTGTCATATACACCGCCTGCACATGATTCTTCATATACACATCCAATGTCATTTAGTTAAGCAATGACATAATATTCCTGTTCTCTTTTTAAGTGCTCTGTCGATAGAAAAAATAATAACAACAAAAAAACAAGAGATGTTTTTACGAATATAGCATCAAAAACAAAAAATTTGAGCAGCACAAATAGACAGACAATTAAGCCACAAAAAAATGGAATTGTCTGCCTGCTGCAAATATAAAAATGATAACAGGTTATATGAATTTGTAATTCAAGCTAACTGGCGGATGGAACCTGTGTTGCCTTGCGTAAATGCGGTTTTCTCTTATCGGTAAAATATATTTTGACATCAGTGAAATTATGTCACAGCCGTCGCCACCAGACTGAAGATAACCTATTCCCTGTATTGAATTCAGCCGAAAACATATATTGGTTTTCGGCTGATTTTTCATTTAATCTTGAGAGTATCAATAACGCTAAGAAAAATTTATTTTCCAATAGCCTCCATTATCCGGACCTACTCTTTCTATTATCATGTTTTCTTTTAACTCTGAAATATACCTTGCTATAGTCCTGTCACTTATACCAAGTGTTTTTACCATTTCACTGATTGAAATATTATGATTGTCAGATATTAACCTTATGATTTCCAGTGCTGTCTGTATCTTTTTCTTTGAGTATTCAGGCATTTTTTTCTGAATCCATTTCTCTGAAATTTCTATGACATTTTCTATGACATTTTCTATGACATTTTCATTTTCGCTTTTTAACATTCTTAATATAAGACTAACCTGATTAAGTTCCGTATTCTCTATAAGTTCAGGTTTCATCCACCCCTCTGATGCCCATGCTGCAAGAATTGTCGGAAAACCAGAACCCGCATTATCGCCAAATCCGACCATTCTAAGCATAGTTTGCATGTGAGGATTACGAGGTTTTGAGTTACCACCGCGAAAAATATCTTCAATAGGCAGCTTTAATATCCCTGGATTAGTAAACTCAAAAGCCTTGTTTTTCTTGATTACCTTTAACGTTCCTGCATCCATCATATAGTCAGAATGGATAATAAGATTTACAAAGGCTTCTCTTACCGCCTTATGGATAGGAGTTTCATCTATTCTCTGCATTCCTTCCAGTTTGAAAGGTTTAGGTAAATCTTCAGTAAGTTTTGGCGTAACCTTCGTGAAAAAATTGAACAAATTATTTTCCCATGTTCCATCGTAAGTAATTCTATCATTCCAACGAACATCAACTGTTATTTCTGTCTCATTTCGATAATCCATAAACACATTAGAAAACTCTTCTCTGATAGCCTGACCTGTTCCAAACATCATTAACCCTGCAATTGTAAGTCCTTCGACACCTGTTCTCCGGTCACGTCTATATCCACCAAGCTTTTCTAAAAAAGCTTGGTCATCAAGAGAATTCCATACATGACCATCATTTCTTATTTCAAAAATCTGTCTGTATTTTCTGAGAGTTTCCTTATCAATGTCATCCATCGTATAATATTCCATAATTGTACTGTCATTGCCTTCAGGATTCTGGTCACGAATCATGCCTCTGATTTCATGTTCTGAGGCATGATAATCGCCTTCATGGTTTCTTTTAAAAGTACCCTTATAAGGATTCTCACCGATATAAACCGGACGCAAATTGTAATCAGCCCGTGGAACATGAATTATTAAAAGTTTAATATCTCCTTCATCAACAATAAAAACATCTTCATCTTTCATAATATTGACATTAACTTTATTTCCGTTGATTGTATTCCAAAAGTCTTCTTTCTGTATTTCCGGGTTACTTATCCCTTGTATTATAAATCTTTCTTCCAGTAACGGTTTCGTTTTATCTTCCTTTACTCCAAGAATTATATATCCGCCATTAGTATTAGCGAACGCAGAATATGTCTCATAAACAGACTTTGGAACACTGTTTTCTGCCTTTTTACATTCCACATCCACTTTCTCACCCTGAAAAATAATATTTCTCAATTCATTTATGTTCATTTCAAGACCTCTATAATAATAAATTTCCGCTAATCTCCTGATTTTCCGTTTTCGTACTTAAAAATTCCTGATTTTCAGAAAAAGTTATCTCCATTAGTTCCTGAGAAATTTCTGTACTTTTTATACGCATGATGTTATCTTCTTCCTTTACTGAAGAAAGAAGATTTACGCTTCCGTACCAGACTATCTCTTTATCTATTATTGCAAAATGCTCATGCATATATTTTTTCAGAACTACATTTATTCCGTTTAATCTTAGTATTTCAATCAGTTTCGCAGCTGCTTCAACCCGCTCTGCCGGATATGATTCTGCATCAAGCGTCACTACTGTAATAATTACTCCATCTTCCTGTTTTCTTTGAACAAGATTAAGGAAATTTATAAGAGAAGTTTTATTCAATCCAGGACTTGAAATAATAATTTCCGAATTTGCTTCAGCTAAATCTCTCTGATAAACATTTAAGTATGATGACATATCATAAACTGAATTTGTTTCCTGCTTTTCGGTTATTATACTGCTGCATATTTCATAACCGATTTTTTTATAGGTACGCAGTCTTTTATGATACATCTGCCTTGATTTTCAGTTATTTCCGACTGTCTTAAATCATCCGTATTATCTTCAGGAATATCATTGACGATAATATTTCTCCTGTATGGAATTCCTGATTTATCAAGAATTCTGTGCAGATATGCTATTTCCGATTCAAGTAATGAAATCTGCTTATGATAATACTCAAGTTCCTGATTCATATTTCCTCCGAAAAATTTTAAGAATACGTTGAATTACTCAAATATATTGACTAATAATATACCTTCTTGCCTTTTTCTCTCCAGCAGCAATCAACAGATTTTTTTCAGTCATTTCGCATGACAATGAAGTCAACGGCAAAGATTTTCCACACGCTATGTGGAAAATCTCAGCTTCTTGATCATAATAATTTGTCACGCATCAGGCAATTTATCCTCCGCAATAATTGTGAAGCAACCTGTTGTACAATTATCTTTTTCTTCTCAGCATATCAGTCGCATCACTGACTGATATGCATTCCGCATATCTATCCGGCCACATCATTTCATTATAGTATCTGTAAGTGGTCTCCTTATCCATATATTTATTGTCAAAGGTCGAATTTGCCCCTTCAGGTACAATTACTCTGTATCCTTTTTCAAAAGCTGATTTTACAGTTGCATCAATACAAAAATTAGTCTGCAAACCGATAATCATTAGTTCTTTTTCACCTGTACTCATGAGATATTTCTCAAATTCTTTGTTTCCAAAGCAGCTGTTAATATCCTTTACAAATACTTTTTCATTATCTTCCGGTTTTACAAGTTCTGATATTTCAAATTCTTCATCACCTATAGAAAATCCTGTTCCCGGTCCATCATCATGCTGAATATAAATAACCTCTGTTTTATTTGCTCTTGCAGCATTCAGTAACTGCTGACAGTTTTCTATAAACGAATCAAATTTATACAGTCTTTCATCCGCGATTCCTTTTTGAATATCAATAACAAGTAATATCATTTAGCGTACTCCCTGGAATATTTTTATATGAATATTATAATACATTTTATCCATAAAAACAATAGAAGCTCTCCACAATATAAACTGCTGCCCGCTTCCAAACTTATTTGCAGCTAACAGAAATCTCTCAAACAGACGGTTGTAGAGGAAACCGCTGTAATTATTTTTATTTCAACGATTCATTTTAATATAACAACACAGAGGATATCCCCTGCCTCTGCAGGCGGCGGGGGATATCTTTCCGCTCAGTCGGAGTACAATCTCCGACTGAACGGAAGCGATTCTGCGAATCGCCTCTCCTTGTTAAAAGCAGAGCTTTGAAACGTTACATTATATACGCTTATAAAGTTCAACTTCCATATATGGAATAGTATGGTGCTATGATGCAAAAAAATAATAGCACATCGCCCTTATTTCTCAGGATGAAATGTGCTATTATATATCATATAGTTATGTTACACAAACGTTGCACAAATACCTATGCAGCATTGCGTGAAACACGTAAATACGTGATTTGAGCTGTATGCTTCTTATCTCTTTGAGCTGTGGAGAGCTATTCACTTATCTTTTCATAACTTGTTACAACTTACGTAAATACGTTGATTTACAGCAATTTAGAAAAACCGTTTTCTTATGATTTACTCTATCTTTTCACAACTTTTTATAACTTTGTTGAGCAGATGTTGAGCTGAAAACTAAAAATTCATATGGCATATCCTTACAAAATTTATTATCAACAGAATTTCAAAATTATAAATCAGCCAAATACTCTATGTAATACAGCTATTATATCTTCGTTATTTAATCCATAGCTTTTCAGAGAATTATTGTCAAAAGGGTCCTGAACCAGTGAATCAATAAAAACATCAATATCTTTTTTTACCATCTCCGGTAAATCTGATATATGTTCAAGCATAAGTTCAGAAGATATTTTTAAGATATCTTTTTTATGTTTCTTTATATCAGATGAATCAATAGGTTCACCTTGATTTTTTCGAGTTTTAAGATCCAAAAAAGCTTTTGCCTTGAATAAAATCAAGTATTCCGGTCTAAGAACAGAAAGTCCGTTTCTTATAACTTTTCCTTCAAGTAATACCTTGTAATAATTATCATCAAGTAAAATAGCAGAAAGACTTGAAACAGAATCATCAATATGAATCGGGGTAATTCCTGTCATTTCACTAAGTTCAAAATCGCTTCTGCAAAACAGTTCTATCATTTTCGGATAAGAATCATCTTCAGGCTTGTCGAATCTGTAAAACTGTGGCTTCTTTCCGTTTGTAGCTTTATTTCTGTATCTTCCATTCTGTATAAATTCCCAGAACTTCTCGCCAAATTCAGGAGTAAGAGCTTCAATAATCAAAACCATATCCAAATCTCTTGTTGCCCTGAATTGAGTATCATTACTTTCAAATATGATATCACAAGCAGCACCGCCTATGAGTACATACTGTTCCTCGTAATCAGCAAAATATCTTCTGAATGTATCAATTCCCTTTACCATACATATTCCTCCAGCATTTCATTTATGGAAATCATTACTCGTTCATCCTGTTTTTCTTCATCAGTAAGTGACAAAACTACGCTTAGCGGATCTTCCATGGATTTTTTTCTGAAATCAATAAAGTATCCTAATTCAAGGACAACACACCCTGGTTCTTCACCACGACGAATCTTTTTCTTTTCTTTGATACCTGATTCAGATAATTCCTTTTTAATAACAGCATAGGTTGGATATTCGTTATCTGAAAGCAATGTATATTCGCACAAGGCAGTTATTCCTGCTTTTTTTTCTAAATTAATATCATCCTGAAGTTCATATCTTGCAATTACAGGATTTCTAAGAACAGAGTGGATTTCACTCCAAAACTTTTTTATATCATGCGGAACGGTTATCACTCTGGATTTACCTTTCATTTCCAGAATCTTCACATCAAGATATTCTAATTCATCAAAACTTCTGCTGATTGTCATTTTGGAAACTCCCAATAGTTCAGCAGCTTTTGATACAGTTATCTTATTCCATTTTTCATAAATGGAAGTAAGAATCATTTTCTGTGTTATAAAAGAAATCATACTCACAGGTGCAACTTCACGTTCTCCTGCACTGGGAATCAGATATCCGATAAACGGCAGATACACCAGTTTGTCGGTCAGTACAAATGGAATTCCTTCTTCAATCAGTTTATCTTTAATATAACAGCTTGTTGAATTCAGGAACACAGCACAGTTAAGTCCGGAAACACTCTGAACTCTGGCACGGTCCTTTCTGATATAAATAAGACCTGAATCCATTTTGGGCTGAATTGCTGTCCATTGAATACCGTTTGTTTCTACATCAAATATAATATATCTTCCTTTGATTGCTAACGGCAGTTTTTCGTATAAACTGTTATTTTCTTTTATAGTAACACTCTGTCTCAAAGTTTTCTCTAAAAAATTTTTCATCTAACCACCCGATTTTATAATTGTAACATATTTTAGGTTACAATTATAAAATAGCATATTTTCTAATTGGTGTCAAGTATTTTATTACGTGCTTCATTAGTAGTAAATATTATTTTACTAACCTGGATTCAATTAAATACATTAACCACAACTTTTCGGAGAAGATGGCCCATCTAAGACAATTATTACTCTGCCATTAATTGAAAAGTGAAAAGAAAAGCGACAGAAAAAGCGACGAAAAAAATCGCTGCCAGAACTGTTGCTCAAATGGATGCTATTCTTTCAAACATGGTGCCTGGAAAATGGTATCGTAGTTCGGATTTGATGGATATTCTTGACTTAAAAGAAACCAGAACAAAGGAACTTTTACGGCTCATGTTAGAAGAAGGTAAAATACCATTCACAGTTTTTTTAAGATTTTCCTTACAACAGGAAAATCGATTAAATAAACATCTAAGCAGCATAATACATTAACAGCCCTGTAAGTACAATGCTTACAGAGCTGTTGTAGTTTTCCGAATATATAATTTTATCCGGCTGTGATTTCAGATTAAAAAGTGTTTTACGGGAATATACTTCCATTTCCAAGCATCACTCTAAGAATTCCTATTACAAATAAATGAGCAGGATAGTAAATATAGAAAAACCACTTCATTCCTTTCCAGTTTCCTCTTTCGCCATTGTATTGCTTTAAAACCGAAAGCGACAGCAATGTACACATCTGAAGAATACCGTATGGTTTATCCATAAAAGAAAGAAAATTCGGGATGTCATTCATTGAAACAGGAGCATAATTCCAATTTTGGATATCTAACAGATTAACCTGTCCAAGGTTAGGGATGCCATTTATTTCTCGACTTAGCTTTTTCAATGCTTCATCTGTTTCAAGTGTGTTAAGTATCTTTTTGGATATAAAGTAGTTTTCGGAATATGCAAATATTAAGTAATTTAAGAACATTAACTTTGTTTCCTTGTTGATACTATTAAACTGATGACGCAATCTTTGATAATTCTTGTCTCTTTTATGATAAAAAGCAATTACAACACTGGTATCCTTCATAGGAAATACAGCTAAATGTAAATACTGTATCCTTGTTTCGGGCGAAAAATCTTGTAAGTCATTAACCTGATAACCTTTCATATCTTTATCAAGAGCAATTGCACTTTGAAAAGCGATGGGGATTCTATAAGGTAATAGCTCGTAATGAATAACTTGATACCCACCTTCAATTCCATTAAGAGCTATATTTTTATGAAACTCCATATCATCGAAATAGTCCTTAATATCAAGTTCGACAGTATCATATAGTTCTTCAACATTTTCAAACATATGCAATTCACGCTGTAATATTCTATAAAGGCGCCTTTCAGTATAACGCTTATTTAATTGCAGTAGAAAATTTTTCACTGCAATTTCAGCAAGCATCTTATCTGTAATGCCTACAGCAAGTTTTTCTTGTGATTCGTAATCTTGAAAAAAAGAATTATCACAGTTGTCACATATCAAATGAAATGTTCCAGATTTGTTTACACCTGACTTATTATCGGATATTTCATTACCCATAAGTTTAGAAGCAAGAACAACTTCTCCATTTTCAGCTATGCTTTTTAATGCAAATTTAGGAACGGAATGCGAATTGCAAAAACTTGTCATGGGTTTGCCACATAATAGACAATGATCTGATTTAGCTTCGGATTGAGCTTGTCTCATATATTTTTGCGACATTTTACGAAATTCAACTTTATCAATGTTTTTCATTGCAGTACCACTCCCATTCATATACAAATAAGGCATTCACCTAACGATGAATGCCTTAAATCTTTGTTAGTTACCCGTTAGTTACGTGTTAGTTACCGTCTGGATTTTAATACTTTTCAGCACATTCCAGAGTAACTCAAACGTCGTAAATACGTGATTTTTAACATTTCCAACAGGGATAAAATTATCTCTTTGAGAACTGCGGTGCACGACGAGCAGCTTTGAGACCGTATTTCTTTCTTTCCTTCATTCTTGGGTCACGTGTAAGGAATCCAGCTTCCTTAAGTGTTCCTCTGAGTTCAGGATTTAATTCAAGAAGAGCTCTTGAAAGACCATGTCTGATAGCACCAGCCTGGCCTGTAACACCGCCGCCTGTAACTGTGCATACGATATCAACCTTTTCGAGGTTTTCTGTAAGTGCGAGTGGCTGACGAACGATGAGTTTAAGTGTTTCAAGGCCAAAATAATCGTCGATATCTCTTCCGTTGATTGTTACTTTGCCTGAACCGCTGTATACTCTAACTCTGGCAACAGAATTCTTTCTTCTGCCTGTGCCGTAATAAAATTTCTGTTTTGATTCGTACATATTATTTTGCTCCTTTCTTAGAATTCATAAACTTCAGGCTTCTGGCCTTCCTGTTTATGGTTTGCATCTTTGTATACTCTTAAACGAGTTAATGCTTCTCTTCCAAGTGTGTTGTTAGGGAGCATACCGTTTACTGCGATCATCATAGCTTTGTCAGATTTATACTGCATCATGTCTTTGTAGCTTTCTGACTTAAGACCACCGATCCAGCCTGTGTGCCAGTAATATTTCTTCTGTTCAAGTTTCTTTCCTGTAAGAACAGCCTTGTCACAGTTGATGATAATTACACTGTCTCCACAATCTACGTGTGGTGTGTATGTTGGTTTGTGTTTGCCTCTTAAAAGATGAGCAGCCATTGCAGCAACACGTCCGAGTGACTTGCCTTCTGCATCTAAAATATACCACTTGCGGCTGATTTCGCCTGGTTTAGCCATATAAGTTGACATATTCTTTTCCTCCATTTATAAAATTGAAAATATTTTCATGCTGATGTACCAAACATTCGCAAGAAGCCTGTTGGAGGCTAATTATCCAGTACTATCTTCACAACATTATCTATTATACAATCATCAAATGTAAAAGTCAAGTCTATTTCGGCTGAAATCAGCCGATTTTTTAATCGTCATACCTCATTCTCTCATTTTCTCTTTAATTTACACACTATCTCTTTGTTTCTTGTGTTTCATTTTCAATTCCGTTTTTTCTTTGTGCAAATTAATGAGATACAAATATTTTTTTTATAATTCGATTCAAAACTCGTGTTGTTCAAAGCTCTGTGTTGTTATATTACTATATATCATATTTTATGATTTTCGTTCAGTTGAAGCACCTTCTACGAATACCAAAAATTCTTCATATCATCAATGAATGTAAAGAAAAGAGCTTTAAAAAAAAATTAACGAAAGCCACCTCATTTATTTCTGAGGTGACTTTCGCTTTTTAAAAAATGCTTTTCAAAATTTACACTTTTTAATATGTAATAAATACAATCCAGTAATTCTTTATTCCTGATGTATAATGACCTATTCCAATCTTACGTACATCATTATTAGTAATCATCTCCATATATCCGGATTTCAAAGTTGAAATATAATTCTGTACACTTGAGTCGTCAGAATAAAGCTGAATATTGTGAACTGAAAGTAAATCATATTCAGAAAGCAATGTTCTGTATGATGATCCGTCAGGACGAGATGAACCGATCTTTGCTTCCAGTTCTTTAGCTCTTATGTCTGCAACGTATGACAGTTCTTTACTTAATTCTAAAGGTTTACATCCGGCACTTTCTCTTTGTGAAGCTATAAAATCATAAATCTGAACCTTTACAGCATCATCATTTGGATCCGGAATATCAGCCGGGAATTTAGTTACTGTAGTTTCATCTATAGTAGCTTCTGTTGTAATATCTGTTGTTACTGCTTCTTCTGTAGTGTCAGCTGTTACATCTGTCGTTACTGCTTCTTCTGTAACATCAGCTGTTACATCTGTTGTTACTGCTTCTTCTGTAACATCTGCTGTTACATCTGTTGTTACAGTTTCTTCACCTGATGTGTTTTCAAACATTGAAGCAGGTACTTCAACAGTTCCAAGAACCCGAACAGATGAATCCTTTGAAATAAACTGTCTCATTCTTGGAAGATCGGCAATATCAACCGTTCCGTTTTTATCAATATCAGATGCTATCTGTGATCTGACATCAAGTGTAGCGGTTCTGCCAAGCATCAAATTAACACTTAACAAAGTTAAGTCTGTAAGATCAGGCAATCCATCATTGTTTATATCACCTACTACAACTGATACCATTTCATCATTGCTTTCATTTGATGGAGCAGCTGCTGTAGCAAACAATAATTCATTGCTTGCGATATCATCCTCAGCACTTACAAACGGAACACCTAAACTTGCACATGTTGTGATCAGTGCGGTTAATCCTGCAATTTTTTTTAATTTAACTTTTTTCATGACTAAACAATCTCTCCTTTGTAATACAGATATTTATTTTCGTTAAAAATTGTAATGAAACAAAATTT
>JAZUJY010000285.1:0-27554 GCA_045643005.1 Oscillospiraceae bacterium
GAAATCTCCTTCGTCTCCACCCTGATCTCAATATTATACGGATCTGCACAAACCGTATTCACATTAAAATCAATATTCGTAATCATACAACCCAATATCATAACGACTGTCAAAGCAATCGAAGCAATTCTTTTTTTCATAATAATCATCCTCCAGACTATATTTATATATGGCATGCGCTTTAATGATGAAGCTAATAAAAGTGCTGACACTAAGGCTGTAAATTTTCGGATACTGTTTTTTCTGCTCATTTTTTCTTCCTCTTTCTGATGATAATCGTAATGGCTATTACTGCTATCAATAAAAGTATTATTAATACTAAAATAAATTTGATTGTATTTGTGTTGTTGTTTTTCTCCTCTGATGTTTCTGAGGTAGTTAATAGTTCTGTACTTGTATCAACATTTGTAACAAATTCAGTATGTTCTTTTGAAGTTACAGAAGTAAATATTGTAGTTGACTTCGTAGATGATAAACTTGATACTGTGGAAGGGGTTGTTTCTGATGACGTTAAGGGTATAGTTTCTTCAATATTATTAGTCATTTGAATTTGAATATTTTGACTTTCACTTTGAGAATTTGAATTATTGTTGTCAGATGGTGGAACTGGATTGTTTGATATTTGTGACTCAAGTTGTGAAGAACGAATTTTTATGCCACCACTAATAAAAGTAAAATTTGATGAATCATATAGTTCTTCTCTATTTGATTCAAATGCAAAAGAAGTATAATCATAACCGTTTTCACAATCTGAAACAGGAGTTATCTCGTAAAAATCACCTTCATTTACTTCTGGTGGAATATATACTGAAATATCATATATGCGTCCATTTTCTATTTTTTTGTTTGAATGTATGATAGTATCAGATTCTAAAAATAAGTGTTTATTTTCGGTTCCGGCTCTAACAGATAATGAGGAAATGGCATGTCCGCCTAAACAATTATCAATCCAATTATCTAATTTTTGATCTAATTTGTAAGCTACATCAAAAATATAAAAATCTTCATTTGGAACGTTTGAAACATATACATCTACTCGAACTCTTCGATTTTCAGGAATCTCCTCAATCGAAATCTCCTTCGTCTCCACCCTGATCTCAATATTATACGGATCCGCACAAACTGTATTCACATTAAAATCAATATTCGTAATCATACAACCCAATATCATAACGACTGTCAAAGCAATCGAAGCAATTCTTTTTTTCATAATAATCATCCTCCAGACTATATTTATATATGGCATGCGCCTTAATGATGAAGCAAATAAAAGTGCTGACACTAAGGCTGTAAATTTTCGGATACTGTTTTTTCTGCTCATTTTTTCTTCCTCTTTCTGATGATGATTGTAAGGGTTATTACTGTTATCAAAATAAGTATTATCAATACTATGATTATTTTGATATTATTCGTATTGTTGTTTTTCTTTTCTGATGTTTCAGAGGTACATAATAGTTCTGTATTTGTATTAACATTTGTTGTAAATTCTGTTTGTTCTTTGGAAGTAATAGAAGTTATAGTTGTAGTTGATTTGGTAGATAAAGCAGAAGAAATTGAGACAAATGATGTTTCTGATGATGAAACAGGGTCCGTTTCTGCTTTAGTTTCATTACTTATTTGAGGTTGATTATTTGAAATTTCACTTTGAGAGATTAAATTATTATTATCAGATGTTGGAACAGGAACATTGGAAATAGGCTGTTCCGTTTGTGAAGAACGTATTTCTATTCCTCCGCCAACAAAATAAAAATTAGATGGACCATAAATATTTTCTCTATTTGATTCTAATGCAAAGGAAGTAAAATCAAGACCATTATTGCAATCTGAGACTGGAGTAATTTCATAAAAATCGCCTTCATTTGCATCTCTGGGAATAAAAATAGAAATATTATAAATACGTCCATTTTCTATTTTTTTATTAGAATGAATAATAGTATCAGATTCCAAGAATAGATATTTATTTTCAATTCTTGTTTGAATAGAAAGTGATGAAATGGAGTTTTCTCCCCAACTTAAATCAAACCATTTTTCTATTTTGTTATCTAATTTATAAGCTACATCAAAAATATAGAAATCCTCATCTGGGACATTTGATGTGTAAACCTCTACAGCAACCATCCTATCCTCCGGTATCTCCTCAATCGAAATCTCCTTCGTCTCCACCTTGATCTCAATTTTATACGGATCCGCACATACCGTATTCACATTATAATCAATATTCGTAATCATACAACTCAATATCATAACGACTGTCAAAGCAATCGAAGCAATTCTGTTTTTCATAATAATCATCCTCCGGTCTATATTTATATATGGCATGCGCCTTAATAATTATAGAGTATTCGGAACCTATTATCAAGTGTAAATAAAACTTCTATATCGCGAATGTTTTTTTCAACATTTACAGAAAATATACAGTAAAGAATAATTGCAATTCTGATTTTAAAACAATTATTTTAAAACCTCTTTGTCATATGACAGAGAGGTTTTTTACTAATTACAGAGCTTTGAAAAATTCTTTATCGACATCATAAATATATCTTTAAATCAGCTTTAAACTATCGATATATTTTATAACAACACAGAGGATATCCCACGTCTCTGCGTGTAAAAGGCAGAGCTTTGAATAAGATATCTTTATATTTTTACAAAAGCGGTTTAGAGATTCACTAAAATACATGGAAAGGATAATAAAATCTGATCTTATACCCAATTTGTTCAGATTATACGGTATTTTATTATGAAGAAAAAAAACTATAAAATTACAGCAGTCACTGCAGCACTTACAATGCTGATTTCTTTTGCTCCGGCAAACCCGTTTTCAGAATTTGAATCGGAAACGTCTGTATCAGCAACTACAATTAATTATGATGAAAAATTTTTATTTGATGATTCAACAGGTACTCTCTGCAGTTACTTTGGAAACGAAACAATAGTAGAGATCCCTTCTTCATTTGATGGTATTATGGTAACTGCAATCGGTAGTTATGCTTTTTTTGGTAATGAAAATATAGAAAAAGTTATAATTCCTGAAGGAGTTGAAAGTATAAAAGATCATGGCTTTGAAAGCTGTACAAATCTTACAGAAATTTCTTTGCCTGATTCTTTAACTACCATTGAGGAATATGCATTTTTAAACTGTCAATCAATCGAGAGTATTACCCTCTCTGATTTCGTGAAAAATGTTGGAGGATGCGTATTTGGAGGCTGTGAGTCAATGAAAAGCCTTAGCGTTCCATGTTTTTTAAGCGAAATCGGATTCGGTCTTAACGGAGACAAAATAAAATATCGTCATATATACAAACCCAAAACAGATTCTGCTGAAGGATCAGGGTATGAATGTATATGTGAATGTGGAAACAACTCTTATCAGTTTTGCGAATCACAAGAAGGAATAACTATAACAAAGTGTCTGACGGATCATTTTAACCAGGATATACCTGATGAGCTTTTCGGATTAAGGGTAGTAAGTATAGCAGATGATGCATTCTGTAAACAAGAACATCTGATGAACCTGAATATTCCTGCTTCTTTAACCGATATAGGAGCAAATAATTTTAATAATGATAACAATAAAAATCTTAAGGAAATCAATGTTGATGAAAACAACCCGAAATTCTCATCAGAAAACGGTGTACTTTTTAACAAAGACAAAACTGTACTGCTGCTTTATCCACACTGTAGTTCACGAGATACATATACATTACCTCATACTGTAAAAGAAATATCGGCTGAAGCTTTCAAAAATGCTGAAAAACTTAAAAGCATTACTCTTCCTTCCGATCTTAAAAAAATTGATGAAACTGCCTTCACAAACTGCAATTTAGATAATATCTATTATGAAGGAGCACAAAATGAATGGAACTATCTAATGGATTCTTTAGAAAACAAAGATATTTTCCAAAATATTGCAGTTTCATACAATGAACCCTATCCTGACAGAGCAACTTTAGCTCTGGATGGGTCACTGAAGGTACGAGTATTATTCACCAATGAAATTAAAGAAGATGACGGCTGGACAATAAACGGAAACAACATTTCAACAACAGAGACCTACACTGAATTTGATGTTGCAGCTAAAGATTTTTTTGATGACATTGTTATAAAATGTGGGGACGAGACAAAAGTAATCTTCAAAGTATCCGACATGATCGAAAATTACAAAAAAAGTATGAAAAATGAAGTCAAAACTCTTGCCGGAGCACTGGAAAAATACTGCTTAGCTGCAAAAGCATATTTTGCAGATGAACAGGTGACTGACTACTCAACTTCATGGGAAACTGTAAAAAGTGATATCATTCCTTATGACGGTCAAAAAGAAAAAGATTACGTCGGTTCTACACTACTTCTCAAATCAAAAACGATTCTTCGTCATTATTACAAATCAAATGTTGAGGGTTCAGTTCCAAAGGATAGTTTATTCTATACAGAACAGGAAATTTTTGCACATAGATATTCAAGCAATACCGGATACAGTGTAAATGATTATATCTATAAAGTACTTTCAAGTGACAGTACCGATGAAAATCTTAAAAATCTGTGCGTTGCTCTTTATTATTATGGCAAGGAAGCAAACAATTATTACAGCGAAAATTAAAAATACTGCATGAAATATATTTATATCTGAAAAATTCATACAAAAACAGAAAAACCTCTTTGTCATGCTGTGACAGAGAGGTTTTATTTGAAAACATCAGAAAATTTATAACAACACCCTGAAGCAGTAAAATAACAACTTCAGGGCGATTTTATTAAGGTATTTTAATAAAATTTATGTTTTCTGCCGGTCATAAACAAAGCAAATACGTTGAAAAGAGCATGTATTATATGGTATAATTATAGTATAGAATCAACGTATTTATGATATAATGACAAGGAGTTGGGCGTAATTATGATAAAAAATAAATTAATTACATTTGTAGTTTCTCTAAGTGTCGCATTAACACCGGTTTTTCATGAAATAAATCATTTTCAAAATATTTATGCAGAAGAACAAAATACGCAGTACACCACAGCTGATGAGATCCATGGGGTAAACAATTCAGTATTCTATATTTCACGACCAGAAGAATCGTCACTTACGGTTGTAAATGCATCAAAGTTCGGACTTTCAGAAGATGCAAAGGATAACACACAGGCTATGAGAGATGCTTTCATCTACTGCAGACAAAAACCAAACACTAAGCTTGTCATAGACAAAGGTATCTATCATTTCAGTCCTGAAGAGGATATATACCTGAATAAAATGCAGAACACTCTAATCGATGCAAACAATGCCGAATTTATTTTCAGCACACCTCATTATTTTAAAGTTTATGCCTGTGATACAGTCGAGATAAGAAATCTTATAGTTGACTGGGACTGGGATACGTTCAGGCTTGGTTCACTTGTAAAAATAGAAAATGAAAATGATGCTGAGAATACACTTGAGATCGAATTTACTGAGCTTGATGAAGCAAGCTCAGACATCCCGCTTGAAAGCTTTATGCAGTACGACCCTGTTGATCATGTTGCAGGTGTTCACGGCAGTTTTAAAATTTACAGTCCGTGTGTTGACAGTGAATGTATAAAGAAAGTTGAAAAGGTCGACGGAAGACCAAACGTTCTGAAAATAACTCACAGCGGGGCACTTGATTATTTTAAAAATGACGAAGTTTATCTGCTTCGTCATTACACCTACGGCGGACAGGTTTTCAATACAGTAGAAGAATCAAAAAACATAACATATAACAACATAAGTATCTACGGTGCATGTGGAATGGGATATGTATTTGCATACGGTTCAAATCACTACCAGATAATAAACTCATATATCGGTCTGCGTCCCGGAGCTGAAGACAAATACAGGATATCTACAACAGCCGACGGAATACATGTTTCCAATTCGGCAGGATATTTCAGGATAGACAACTGCGACTTAAGCTTTACCGGAGATGATATTTTAAATGTTCATGACAACATGTTCTATATCAAAAACATTGACGAAAGCAGGAAAGTGATACAGGGAACTGTTCCGAACAAAATAGTCGACAAGGGTATGAAATTAGTATTTATGGATACTTCTTTTAATAATATCGACTATGAAGCAACTGTAGAATCAATTACAAGAGACGGATATGAAGCGACGATAACTCTCACAGAAGCACTCCCGAAGAGCATTTCGGCTGATATGGTCGCTTACAACAAATACAGAGATTCGGCAAATTATGTACTGACAAACAACTACGTTCACGAAACCAAAGGACGCGGATTTTTGCTCAACAGTGACAACGCGCTCTGCGAAGGAAACACATTTTACAGGACCTGCAGTCAGACACTTCAGGTGCGAACAAATATCCCGACTGACAGAGTGATAGAAGGAACAGGGGCAGAGCATATCCAGGTAAGCGGAAACACATTTATCGAGTGCAATTTTGGCGGAAGAGGCGATGTTATTACCATTGAGAGTATGCTCAATGAAAAACGTGCGGAAAATACGCCTCTGAGTGATATTTTGATAAAGGACAATAATTTTACATCCTGCTTTGAAGAAGTTATAAACGCAGATAATGTAAACGGCTTTACAGTAAAGAACAATATTTTCAGAGAATGTGAGAACTATATTTTGGGTGAGCACTGCAAAAATGTGATAACGGAAAATAATAAATTTCTTCCGAAGGACGACGTAAATGCTGACGGAGAGTTTACGGTTTCGGATATTGTACTCCTTCAGAAATGGCTTTTGAACGTGAAAAATACTGAACTTGGTGACAAGGAATCTGCAGATATAAATAAGGATAAATCTGTTGATATACTGGATCTGATAAGGATTAAAGCGGAACTGATAGAATTTTCAGGTACAGGTTCAGGTTCTGAAGAATAAATTTTTAATCCGCCACCATGAAAAATCCATCTTTCAAATTAAATATTAACTTTTTTGAAAAGATATAACTGAAGATACAGTAATGCAGGCTGAGAGTGATCATGGATTTAATATATAACAACACAGAGGATATCCCCCGCCTCTGCAGGCGGCGGGGGATATCTTTCCGCTCAGTCGGAGTACAATCTCCGACTGTTTGGTCAGCGATTCTGCGAATCGCCTCTGCTTGTTAAAAGCAGAGCTTTGAATCTTATGTCATTTATCCCTTGACAACTCCTACAGTAAACAGTTTTTTTACAGGTTCAGTAAGGTCGTTTTGATTTTTCATGACAGAAAGTGTTTTCAAAAACTTATACAATTTGTGTATAAAAACGAAAAAATACAATAAATATCGTTGATTTTTATGTGAATGTATGTTATGCTATAGAAAGATACTTTAAGTTTAGCTTAATGATGTTTAGTATTAAAAAATAACAGGCACTTTATCCAACGGACAAGACCAATATTCAAATTACAGCTCAGATTAAATGTGCGTGTAAAATCCTGCCGGTTGCAGGATCTGATCTATAATGATAAAAAATATTGTAACAGGAGGAAACTATGCTTAATATAAACTCTATTACAGAAGAATTTGTCAGAACGAATGCTGCTAATGCTTCTGCTGTAAACAACGCAAAAAAAATATCAAGTTCAGGCGGTTTCAGAAAGCTCTGCAAAACTGCTGATGAACTGCTCATCTTCGGTGACTGCTACGGAAGTGGAAGCAAGCCTTACAACGCCTCTGTTGATTTTTACAGTGGTTCACCGATTTTCCGCTGCTCCTGCCCAAGTCGTCAGATACCATGCAAACACTGTCTCGGAATTATGCTTGACTGGCTTTCCAAAAAAGAGTTTGCAGTTGAAGATGCTCCTGAGGATATAGTGAGTAAACGTCAGAAAATTGAAAAACGTGCGAATAATGCAGAAAAGAAATCTGCTGAACCTTCAAAAGCTAATAAATCGGCTGCTGCTAAAAAGCTCAAAAAACAACGTGAAGGACTTGAACTTGCTGATAATTTCGTGAAAGATATTTTCAGCCGTGGTATCTGTTCACTGAACAAGGCTTCCTGCGAACAATACAGATCCTTTGCGATTCAGCTTGGTGACTACTATCTTCCTGAACCGCAGGCTCTTGTTAATCAGATTATTGCTTCTGCCGAAACGCTTTCAGAGAATCCCGATGACAGAGAAACAAATGCTGTGATTGCTCTTTGCGTAAGGCTGGCTTCAACGATAAAGAAAAGCATTGAGTATATCGACAAAAAAATTGAATCAGGAGAGGTTTTACCTGAGGATAGTATACTATATGAGGAAATGGGCGGAATCTGGAAGCTCAGTCAGCTCAAGGAACTCGGGCTCGTTCGTGAAAACTGCCGGCTCATTCAGCTTGCCTTTACTGTTGCAAATGATGCACCTCATATGAGTGAAATTGACCTTGGCTATTGGATAGACCTTGATTCAGGTGACATCTTCCGAACAGAAAATATTTGTCCGTACAAAGCTTTAAAACACATTAAAAGAGAGGATTCAGCTTTTGACTGCTATGCTGTCAGTGAGCTGAATCTTTATCCCGGTACTATGAACAGACGTGTACGCTGGGAAAATGCCGAAAGCTTTTCTGTCAGTGAAAATGATTATTCTCAGATAATTTCAAAGGCAGACAGCCTGATTTCTTCTGCTGTCAAAAAAGCAAAAAATGAGTTGAAGAATACGCTTTCCCGACCATATGCCGCAGTTCTCATTCTCTTTGACTCTGTTGAATACACAGCTGACGGACAAGGAATATTGAAATGCGGTGACGAAACGATTGCGCTTCGTCCGTCCTCTGATTTTGAGAAGACCTGCGAAACGCTGAAACTGATTGCCGGAAATCTCAGCGGCAGAGCAGCCTTCGGGGGCTTAAGCTACGATTCAAACGACCATAAATTTTATTTCAGTCCTTTCTCAATTGTGACTGAAAATTCGATCATAAGACTGTAAGGAGTGCTGATATGGAAGTAAATAATAACCCATTTTACGAACTCAGAAACCGTTTGTACGCTGCTGCTGCTGCCGGCTGTTCACTGATCGGCGAAGATTTCAGGCTGCAGCGCGCAATCGAGGCTTTCAAGCCGATGTCAGAAACAAACAAAGTCTTTGGAAAACTATACAATATGTGCAGTGCACTGATTCAGTCAGCTCAGCCGGCTGCGGAGATTTCCGACTGTATTGCACTTGCAGATGCTCTTGCTGTTACGCAGGGTACTTTTGCCGATCATTCAGAAACTTCGCCTGTCGAACCAAACAGCAGCATTATTCCTGCAAAAATTCCATACATGAAACTGGCTGAATATAAGGCTAAGATCAGAAAATGCCGGAATTCTGAACCGGAATTTGATGAATTTTTCTATGATTCGATCCACGACGCACGTTTATTAAATACATTTCTGGAAATTGCTGATTCGCAAAGCACTTACGTTTTTCAAATAGAAGAAGCTTTCACCGGTGCTTATGGTGATGATATCTGCATGCCGCTTCTTAATTCAATTGACTTTTCAAATCCAAAAGCAAACGGTCAGCAGATAGGTTTGATCAGTCAGGTTTCCGGAGCGAAACAGAACAAGCTTTACATTTCTGTTGCTGAAAATGAAAACAATCCGCAGGGTGTTAGAATTGCCGCTCTGAAAGCAATGTCATGTTCTATAGAGAACGAGGATTTACTGTTTAAAATATACAAGACAGAAAAAGGCAAAATAAAAACGACTGCATTATGGTCACTTGCTGTACTTGGTTCCGAAAAAGCTGACGCACCGCTCATGTCACTCATTGGAAAGTCAAAAATATCGGATGCAGATATTGATATCATTTCTGCTTCAAGCGGAACAGTCTGTCTTGACTATATCAATCAGCAGATAGACTTTTGCATTGAACGTGGTGCATCTGTAAAGTATCCGATAAAAATGCTGCAAAATAAAGCGAGCGCTTTTGACTGCTTTATGAAAATTGCGGAATACTGCATGAAAGATATCAAGGAAGAAGAAACAGCACCATATCTTGTTGATATTAATCAGGTTCTCGTAACCGGACTTTACTATCAAAATAAGCCGGAATACAGGGAAATGATCGAGAAACTTTATGAGGCAAAACCAAAATTTTTCTTTACTTCCAAATTGTTTATGGAGTTTCTTGATCATCCTGAATCAGCATGCAATGCAATGAACGACGGCAATCAAACTACTATTTCCGATATACTTGATCTGATAAATCACATCTATTTCATAGATAAGAAACAATACAAGCTTGAATATGGAGTTAAGAAAGGTTATAGCGAAGTAGCGCATGAAGAATTATTTAAACCTGTTTTCACTTCAATTCCGGATGACATCATCAGTTTTCTCGCAGATACTACAGGCATCCACAAGGAGATTTGTATTAAAGAATGCAATGACGAATACAAAATGCTTATTAAAAATGCAGAAAAACGTATTGATATATTTGAAAAACTTCTCGAAGAATGTTTGCCTGCAGATAAAGAAAAGCTTCAGATCGCAGCAAACGATTATGCATGGACTATATTTGATTCAGAAGCAAAATTCTACGTTATTCCGTTTCTGGTACGATTCTCCGGAAAACCTCTGAAAGGCGTAATAAAAAATTGTGTTTATACAGCTCTAAAATATGATTCCTCACTTAATATTTCGTCATACTATTACAGGGAATCTGTTCTTGTCGCAAACTTCTTTGCGAGGTTCGATGATCAAGAGGAACTTCTGATCTCTGAATTGCAGGAGCTGATAAAAGAACTGCCTGAATGCAAAGAATTCAATGCAAATACCGTTTCTTCACAGCTTGATATCATATACAAGGTTCTTGGAAGACACGGAATAGTTTATGCGGAGGATAAAAAATGAATAAAGAAATTTTAAGAAAATCTGCTGAGCAGATGTATAAAGCCGAGATAGATGCTCTTATTGCAAATGAATCAAATCCTGTTCCTGTCGGCTGGCAGATGTCTCCAAAATCAGTATTGACCTACATTATGGGCGGAAAAGTCGGAGATACTGTCATAACTCCAAAATATATGGGTGATAAAAAAATCATAGAGATTTGCATCGCAACACTTCTGACAGATCGTGCGCTGCTTCTGATAGGAGAACCGGGAACCGCAAAATCATGGCTCTCAGAACATCTTACTGCTGCAATAAACGGAAACTCATCACAAGTCATTCAGGGCACTGCAGGAACGACTGAGGAACAGATACGCTACTCATGGAATTATGCAATGCTTCTTGCCAAAGGTCCTTCCTTCGATTCACTTGTCAAAAGTCCCGTCTATAATGCTATGGAAACCGGTACGATCGCTAGATTTGAGGAGATCTCAAGATGCACAAGTGAGGTTCAGGATGCACTGATCTCTATTCTGTCCGAGAAAAGAATTTCTATTCCTGAACTTTCTGAAGAAGTGACTGCAAAAAAAGGATTTTCTGTTATTGCGACTGCCAACACCCGTGATAAAGGGGTAAACGAAATGTCGTCCGCTTTGAAAAGACGTTTCAACATCGTGATTTTACCGGCACCTTCTGACATGGAAACTGAGATCAATATTGTAAAAACCCGTGTTGCTCAGATGTCAGGCGATATGGGACTGACTGCCGCAATGCCAAAGGACAGTGATTTTGAGAAAGTTGTTACTGTCTTCCGTGAGCTTCGTGAGGGACGAACAATTGACGGTCAGGTCAAGATCAAACCTACAAGCGGCGTACTCTCGTCTGCGGAAGCGATATCGCTTATGGTCAACAGTATGGCACTCGCCGGAAGCTTTGGCAGCGGAAAGGTAACTGATGCGGAAATTGCATCCGCTCTGGAGGGCGCTGTAGTCAAGGATGACACAAAGGATAAGGCAGTCTGGACAGAATACCTGGAAAATGTCATGAGAAAAAAAGGCAGCGATTATTCTTCCCTTTACAGCGAATGTATGGAGCGTAACTCATAATGGCTGATTTTTACGGTGTCAGACACCTTTCACCTGCCTGTGCTTTCTTTGTCAGCGAGTTCCTTGAACGTTCAGAACCTGATGTTATTCTGATTGAAGGTCCGTCTGACCTGAATGATCTCATAAGCGGACTGTGTTCACCTGTTGTCAGACTTCCTGCTTCGATTCTTGCCTATACTGAAGATTCTCCTGTCAGAACCGTTATGTACCCTATGGCAGAGTTTTCACCTGAATATCAGGCTATGAGCTGGGGATACAGACAAAATATCCCTGTTCAGTTCTGTGATCTGCCGTCGGGATGTATGCTGTGCGAACAGGAAACAAAAGAAGTGACTGCGAGTGATGAATCAGTTTACAAAGAACTCGACAAGATCACAGGTCTTGACAATGATACTTTCTGGGAATATCGTTTTGAGCAAAGCAGTTCCTATAACGATTTTATTGCCGCCGTTGAGGAATATGGCCGGTCTTTGCGTGAATTATCCGTTTCTGACGAAAGAAATGAGCTTCGTGAAGCTTATATGCGAAAGAGAATATATGAAGCTGAAAAGGAATTTGGAAAGGCTGCTGTTATTACAGGTGCGTTCCATACAAGCGGCATCAAAAATATACCATTTTCGGACAGTGATAAAAAACTTACCGATTCCGCAAAATCTGTCCCCGCAAAATCCACCCTCATGCCATACTCATATTTCAGATTATCCTCACGTTCGGGCTACGGCGCAGGGAGCAAAGCCCCTGCATACTATGAGATCCTATGGAAAAACCGACTGAAAGGGAAAATGGAAGACTGTGCTCCTGAATATCTTTCACGACTTGCTGCTTTTCAGCGTGAAAACGGATTTGCTGCATCATCAGCAGAAGTGATCGAGGCACAGAGACTCGCAAGCACCCTTTCAGAAATGCGTGGCGGCAGAATGCCGTCCCTCTCTGACATGAGAGATTCAGCTGTGACCTGTCTCGGTCACGGAAGTTTCGCAGAGATCTCACTTGCCTGTGCTGATGTCGAAATAGGCACGAAGATCGGTACACTGCCTGAAGGTTCAGTCTGCACTTCTGTTCAGGAAGATTTTATGCATCAGCTCAAAGAACTGAAGCTTGAGCGTTTCAGAAAAGCTTCCGCTGAAGAGCTTGAACTGGATCTGCGTGAAAATCTGCGTGTCAAATCTGAGAAAGCAGCGTTTATTGACCTAAACCGCTCTTTCTTTCTTCACAGGCTCTTACAGGCAGGCATTCACTTTGGTGAAACTGTTTTTCGTTCACAGGATAATGCAACATGGGCTGAAAAATGGCAGCTTCAATGGACTCCTGAAACTGAGATCGAGATAGTTGAAGCTTCACTGAACGGAGATACTGTCGAACAATCTGCAAGAAATTCGATCAATATGAAGCTTGTAGAAGCCGAAAGCCTCAATGATACCACGAATTTGCTGTCAGCCGCACTTCTGTGCGGTCTGTCGGAATGTGTGAAATCAGCAGCTTGCTCTGTTCAGGCACTTTCGGCGGAGTGTGCTTCACCTGCTGACGAGGGAAAAGCAGTGGGAAACCTTTCGTCTGTGATCCTTTATGGAAATATACGAAAGCTGGATCCTGAACCGATTATTCCACTTATTTCTCAGCTTTTTCTCAAATTCTGCCTGCAGATCAGAGAAGCTTCTGTTTGCGACAAAAATGCTGCCGAGGAGCTGATCACAGCGATCTCAGCAGTTTCAGACGCGTGTCTGGCTCATGATTTTCTTGACGAAAACAGATTTGCTGATGTCCTGACAGAGCTTGCTGACAGTGATTTCGTAAATCCTTTGATTTCAGGATTTACCTGTGCACTGCTCACAGAGCGTGGTATAATTTCAAACGATAAGCTTTCGGAGCTTGTATCACGCCGTCTTTCCTGTGGGACCCCGCCGGCTGAAGGTGCTGTGTGGTTTGAGGGTCTTTCAAGGCGAAACCGCCGTTCTCTTATCAGCAGGATCTCACTGTGGGAACGACTCTGTGAGTTTATGAACGGACTTGATGACGAGGAATTCAAGCCGGTTCTTGTGTCACTCAGACGAACATTTTCCGAGTTTTCACCTGCTGAAAAATCCGACATCGCTGAAAATATCGGCGTGATCCTTGGTGTTTCAACAGAACATGCGGCTGAAATAATAGTTTCGGAACTATCCGAAGAAGAACAGCAGTCAATCGATGAGCTCGATGATTTTGATTTTGGAGATATTTAATATGGATAATCAACAGATACTTAAACGCTGGAGACTAATTCTCGGTGAGGAAGTCCAGAAGGATATCGAGAAGCTTGCTCCTGTTCAACTCTCTGCAGAAGATTTGCTGATGGATTCCGCTCTGTCACAGATATACGGCAGCAATAACAGCGTCTCAGGCGGAAAGCTTGGCGGAAAAGGTCATTCTTCACCGCATCTTACAAAATGGCTCGGGGACCTGCGAACTCTTTTTTCACCAATGGAAATCAAGGTTATCCAGAATGATGCCATCGAGCGAAAAGGGCTCAAACAGCTTCTTTTTGAACCTGAAATGCTAAGCAGCCTGGAACCTGATGTTGCAACAGCTTCACTTCTTCTGATGCTCAAAGACCAGATCCCTTCACGTGCGAAAGAAAATGCACGTTCATATATTGCAAAAATTGTTGAGGACATAAACAGACGGCTTTCGGATGATATCAGACGCTCGGTTACTGCAGCTCTGAACCGCCATGAGCATTCTCCTGTCCCATCTGCTGCAGCTCTTGATTACAAGCTGACTATTCGCCGCAACCTTAAAAACTACAATACAGAACTCAAAACCATTATGCCTGAAAAATTCTATTTCTTTGAACGTTCTTCAAAATCAGGCTCACGAACTGTTATTCTTGATATTGATCAGAGTGGTTCTATGGGAGAATCTGCAATTTATTCTTCAATTATGGGTTGTATCCTTGCAGGCATAAGCTCAGTAAAAACGCATATTGTTGCTTTTGACACATCTGTTACTGACCTTACACCTCTTTGTACTGACCCTGTTGACCTTCTTTACGGCATTCAGCTTGGAGGAGGAACTGACATCAATAAATCAGTTGCCTACTGTCAGGAGCTTATTTCGGAACCTGATAAAACGACAATGTTCCTGATTACAGACCTTTATGAAGGCGGAAACCGTGCACAGCTTATAAGAAGACTTGAGGAGATCAAGACTTCGGGTGTGAATCTGATTGTCCTGCTCGCAATTTCAGACAGCGGCTCGCCATGCTATGATTCGCACCTTGCTCAGCAAATTGCTGCTTTTGATGTTCCTTGTTTTGCATGTCCGCCTGAAAAACTGCCGGAGCTGCTTGAAGCTGCACTGAAAAAACGCAGTCTCAGCAATTTCAGGTTTAAAGACCCTGCTAAATAAAAGTAAATATCAAAAATACAAAACAGCGAAAAGTTCTGTTTGCGACAGGCTTTTTGCTGTTTTTATTTGTATGTATCTTCTATGTATATGTATGCAAAAAAAATTTCTTTTGCAGTATTCGTGTCAAAAAATGTGAAATTTTAAAAAATCCTGCTGAATGCAGAATTAGAAGATTAATAAACATAACAAGCCTTTACAATAACATCGGATGTTATTGCAAAGGCTTGTTTTATTATTTATTGCATGACTATGCTCACAGATCATGAAAAAAGGAAACTGTATTTCAGATAATGATTACTGTCAGTACAGAATGAGACAGTAACCGGATTGCATTGCACTATTGAATTTATTTACAAAAAATAGTATAATATCAATATATTTAGTATTGATATTATAACAACACAGAGGATATCTCCCGCCTCTGCTTGTTAAAAGCAGAGCTTTGAATAATTGAAAAGCCTGCTGTTTTAAATATCAGTTACTTAACTTTTTTGAGATTATTTATTATGTTTAGAAAAATAAGGAGGATAGAATGGAAGTGCAAATTGAAAATAAAAGAAGTGCTTATTGGGATAATATTAAGGGAATACTGATTTTGCTGACAGTATTCGCTCATATTTTGTTCCAGCTGCAGGAAGGTTCGGAGATAATAAACAAAACAGTTGATCTTATCTACATGTTTCACATGCCTGCTTTTGTTTTTGTATCAGGATTTTTCGGTAAAAGTGAACGGTCACGCAGTTTTGAAAGCATAATAAAACTCATATTTTTGTATTATATTTTTAACAGTATTATAGGGTTTATATATGGTTTTGAATCATTATTGAATCCTTTATATTCTTACTGGTATCTGATAGCATTGATAGTATGGCGTGTAACGGCACATTATATTGCTAAATTTAAAGAAATTAATCTGATTCTGTTTGTAGTAGCTTTATTTGCCGGTTTTTATTCAAGTATTGATAATACTTTTGCAGTTGCAAGAATTATAGGCTTTTATCCTTTTTACATGAGCGGATATCTTTTAAGTAAAGAAAAAAGCCGGGAGATGATTGAGAAGAAGTATTCCAAAAGAGTATTTACCGGTTTATTTATCGGCATTTTATCATTTGTATTTTCATTTTTTATTTATGAATTTTTTGAATATTCAGATCTTGATTTACAAATGGGAGCTTATAATAGTTCGACCGGTTCATTTGGAAGAATTGTAATATATATTATTGCTTTTAGTTATATATTTGCATTTCGCTTGATTTCTCCAAACAAAAGAATCCCTTTGATTACAATGTTTGGAGAAAATTCTCTCTGGATTTTTATTCTGCATCGTCCTGTAACATTAATAGTAAGTGACCTGATTGGAAAAATGTCCATACCGGCTATTATGATAATTTCATTTGCAGTATCAGTTTTAACCTGTATTATTCTTGGAAATCGCTATGTTTCAAAGTATATGGATAGTTTCCTTAAATCAGGAGTATCGATATTTACTGAAGAGAAAAAGGAATTCACTATTGCAAAGTTAGCGTTACTCTTAGTATCACTTGGTTTTATTGTTTCACTTTTAATAAACTTATATATCGGGTTTAGTCTGGACGATTTCAAAAAGTATATAAATGGAGAGTATAGTGAAGATTCTGTAATAGAAACTGAGGGTGATGATTACATTTATAATATTATGTCATCCGGACAGGAAAATGAATTTGATAATGCGTTTAAAATTACTTTTGCCGGAAGATCAGGTGAAACGTGCATATAACGGAAGCGAATATGATTTTACTGATGTCTTTGAATTTGCAAAGCCTTATATTTCTTCATCTGATTTTGCAATTGGCGTTTTTGAAGGACCGCTTGCCGGAGAAGATGCTGTGTATTCAACAAGTAATTTTGATGATGATAAAGAATTGTACCTGAATTTTCCGGATTCTTTTGCCGGTGCTGTAAACGAGAATCTGAAAAATATTTTAACGACATCAGTTCAGGATAAATATCTTCTTGATCACATCCATCCAAATTCTTCAGCCGGTGTAATGTTGTATTCAGAGGCTGTCTTAAATGAGAAGTGATACTCTGTGTTTTTGAGTTTGAACGACGGATGGCTTTCTAAAAAACATAATGATTTTTAGCTGTATGTTCAGATTAAAGTAAATAACAAATAAAACAGTGTCAGTGAAAGAATATTTTCACTGACACTGTTTTATTTGTTGTATCTGTTCAGGTCGTGTATATATAACAACACAGAGGATATCCCCCGCCTCTGCAAGCGGCGGGGGATATCTTTCCGCTCAGTCGGAGTACAATCTCCGACTGTTTGGTCAGCAATTTTTCGAATTGCCTCTGCTTGTTAAAAGCAGAGCATTGAACAACACAGAGCTTTGAAGTAAAAAGCAAAAAAGAAGCGGTCAGTTTTTGTATCTGACTGCTTCTTAAATAATAAAACAAGAGATAAATTCTGTACGTTTTTTGCCATGGAAAAACTAAAATTTCCATTTAATAAAATATATAAATATCGTAATTATTGTGTTATTATTTTGAGTTTATGGATAATTCTTATTTTTTACTTCCGTGAGAATATAGAAAAACTGATTCTTTTTCACTTGCGATACGTCTAAGCATAAGAAGCTGAGAACTTTTCAGTTCGGGAGCAAAATATATTTCTCCTTCTTTATATTTTCCTTCTGTAATTTTTGTATAAAGATTCTCTATAAACTTAAGCCACTTTTCTTCAGATTCATCTTCAGCGGGTTCTTCCTTGTCATAAAGGTATTCATACCCTCCGGCTATATTGAAAACAGTTAAAGCAGTACTTAATTCGCATACCCGGTTATTGATTATTTCTGAAAGCAGATCAAAATTCTCAGTCAGGTCTGTAATGCTGATCAAAGAATGCAGAACTTTTGGATCCGTTGTTTCTCCGGCAATTCTGATCCGCTGTTTTATATCGGTTTCTGAGAAATCAGATGAGCCGACGGTCAAAGATCCGGTACAGACAGGTATTGACGGAATTTTTTCAGTATCCGGAATATTATTTAAAGAAATGCAGTTGTAAAATGCAAACTCCTCTATATCAGCATTATCACCCGATATACTGATATTTTTTAATTTGGTACATCCGCCAAATGCACCGTTTTTGATGACTGATACTCTTTCGGCTCCTTCAGCAGTTTCGAGTGATGAACATCCGCAGAAAGCATCTTCTCCTATGACATTCACACCTGTTCCAAGCTTAACATGTTTTAATCCTGTACAATTATAAAAAGTGCCTTCTTCGATAATATTTATATCATCTGGAATTGATACATCAGTTAGCTTAAAACAGTTTCTGAATGCAGTTCGTCCTATGTATTTAACGTTTTTCGGAATAGATATCTTTATAAGTCCGTGACATTCGCTGAAAGCATTTTCTTCAATTCTTTCAAGACTTTCAGGAAGGTTTACAGCAAGCAGGTCAATGTTACGTTCAAAAGCACCTTCACCAATAACTTTAACACTTTCAGGAAGCGTATATTCACCTTGGTAGTTATCGGCATAATCTATGCCGGTTACTATTCCGTTTGCAATTGCAAATGTGTTCTTTTCTGTTTCATTATGAAGCCATTCTGTTCCGAAAAATGCATCTTTTCCAATTGTATTCAGACTGTTTGGAAATTTGATTTCAGAAAGAGCTGTGCATCCGGAAAAAGCATAGCTTTGAATTTCTGTGATGCCTTCCGGTATATCGATATTTTTCAGTATTTCACATTCTAAAAATGTTTCTGTATTTATTTTGGAAATATTTTTTGAAAGCTTTACAGAAGACAGATTAACACATTTTGAAAAAGCACTTTTTCCTAATGATTTTACCGTGTCAGGAATTAAAACAGACGTTATTGTTTTACATTTTTCAAAAGCAGAGTCTGAAATATCTGAAACTCCTTCCGGAACAGATATCGCTCCGTCTGCTTTTTCACCGTTTATCAAAATATTGTTTACGATAACTAAAGGATTTGTGTTTTGCATTTCATGCAGCCATGGTGTTTCTTCAAATGCATGATCACGTATTTCTGAAATGTTTTTTCCAAAGGTTACTTTTTTCAGATTTCTGCAGCAGCTAAATGCCCGGCTTTCTATTATTTCAACGCTGTCAGGAATGATAACAGCTGAAATATTTTTGTTGAAAAAAGACTGTCTTTTTATTATTTTTATCCCGTCAGGAATTATGATCTCATCATTGTATTCAAAATCATCAAATCTGATCAGTTCATTATTTTCTATAGTAAAATTCATTTTATTTCTCCGATATTATTCAAAAACCAAAAAATCATCTTCTATTTCGCCGTTTTCATTAAAATAGGCCAGGTAGTATCCTTCCTTTTCCTCATCAAAATAAGAAAAACAAATTTCCGCTTTTATTCTGTTTTCATTTTCTGAAATATTCTGAAAACATATTTCGGATACTTCCGCATTATTAATATCAAATTTGTCAAGTTGATTGTCAAAAGCATCTTCTTTAAATTCTTCAAGATATATTTTAAAAAGATTTTTAAATGCTTCTGTGGTTTGTTCTTTGATTTTGTTATCGCTGACAAAAGAATTCAGCCTGTAATTCATTGTTTTCATTTGTATACACTCCAATAATATATGTTTACACACATGATGTTTTATTATGATAAATTTGATTTGTTTTTCTATTCAAAACTAAAAAAATCATCAGTATAGTTTCCGAAAATATCATAGAATATTTCATAACAACCAATAAATTTATGTTCCCGGTTAAGTATACGGATGAAAACATTTATATACTCACTGTTATCAGAACGTGAAATATACTCAACAGAAAGTTCTTCAGGAAACAAATTTATTTTTTCATGAATTCCAAGTTCTTCAGCATAATCATAACAGTCTTCGATAATACTGTCATAGGCATTCCAGAATAGATTCCATGATCTTTCTGTTATATTATACTTTTTTTTGTATGTTTCAATATCATATTTTATTCTGTTCATTGTTCCGTTTCCTCCTGCGATGAATTAATGATGTGTATCTTAATGTGATTTCCCAACGCCTTCATCCAGTAAATCAAATATTAATTCGCCTGTTGAAGATTCTTTATATCCAAATAGACGAAGACCTGATATTGTAATTTTCACTTCATAATCATAATTTGGTTTAATTCCGGGAGTGTATTTAACTCCATTTGTTCCTGCCGCTCTGGGAGCCCATTTTTGTAATGCATTTAAAAACGCATTACGAATCGGACCGTTGTATTTCTTTTTTAGTAATTTGTTCAGTTTATCAGACAGCTTTGAGTTTGGAGGAACAGAATAATCTTCGTTGTGAACCAGAACAGAAGTGCTTCCGACATAATATGTATGGAAATCCTCAACCTTGAAATTATAAACCGTAAATACTTCTTGTTCATTTTCTTCTCTGAAAATATTTTCTATAACAATTTCATTATTTTCAGAATCAATAAGCTTTGAACCAATACACAGATCTATTGCATTTATAAATCCCTGTCCGGGAACATAGTATCTGTGATCATAAGTTGATATTATTTCTTCACCATTGGCAGTTATATGAATAATTTTATTTGTTTTTTTGACAAAAGTTTTCAGAACGGTTTTATATTCTTTCGCAGTATATCCCGGACCTGCGGCTAAAACCTTATCGCCGGTTTTTATATTTTCAATTGCTTTTAATCCGTTTATTGCAGCTATAAGTGTGCCAGCTGTGAAGCATTTCATAGTTCTCGACATTCCGCCTGTAAAGGCAGATGTAAAACCGATTCCCAGTTGGAAGTAATTATATGCCTTATTTGAATGCAGCATTTTATTAAAATCTGCAATTTTGCCATTTCCAAATGCTCTGTCAGCAAGAGCGGCTATATCAAAGGTCCCCATCAGTCTGCTAAGTGTTTTTGTTACTATTGACGTTCCTTTTACAAATTTTCCCAAATTTGTAAGACATGCCTGACCTTCAAATAAAGTATTAAGACCTTCGCCTGCCAGCTGACCGAGCTGACCCAATCCGCCCATTATTGCACCTGTCAATGCTCCTTTTAATGCACCTGAAAACGCACCATTTTCAAAACCGTCCAGGAATGAGCCTCCATTCTCCAGACTGTCAAGCCCGCCTGAGATGCCTCCGATTACTGCACCGGATATTGCACCCCAGCATGCTCCTGCTATTATTCCTGCAAGAATTCCTTCGCCGACACCGCACCATAATAAAGCTATTGCAACTGCAACAATTACAACTGTGACTATCAGTTTCCAGTGTTCCTTACACCATTCGCATGCCGATTCAACTGTATCACAAAGCTTTTCTTTGAATGATTTCTCACATTCCGGCTTAAGAAATGAATATTTTGTGTAAAATTCTTCTTTTTGTTTATTGATCTCATCTTTTGCACTTTTGTCACGATCAGATGCGGTTTCAATAAATTCTGTAAGCTTACTGTTCAGCTTTTTCAGATCTTCAACTTTATCCTGTTCACTTTTTGAAGAAGACCGGATACTTTCTACTGTGTCGTTAAGGTCACATGTACTGCTGCTTACTCCCTGCAAAGTATTTTCCAGTGTAGAAAGCTGAACATCTATATTATTTACAGATTTGATAATGTCATCAAGAAGGCTTCCTACACCATTAACTTTGTCTTTATAAAGCGTTATTGTTGCCATATTATTTCTCCTGTATTTTTTCTGTTTTTAGAAATGTCTGTTCAATTAATTATTTACCATCAGATGTTGTATTGTTAACATGATAACACAAAATTTAAAAATAATCAACAAAAATATACTTTGAATTATACGGACAATGTTTATCTGATTCCTTCAGAAATAAGATCATATTTTCGTTTATCTGCATTTTTTAATTAAATAATTTTTCTTTACATTTTAAAGATTGTATGTTATTGTATATTTAAACACTAAAAAATAAAACAGCGGAAAATATGATCCGCAGGAATTCAGACGTATATATTGATCTGAGATATACTTTGAAATTTGTTATTATAAGGAAAAGGAGAATAAAATGAATTTACCATACACAGTAACACAGTCAGAACTTTCAGATCTTCTTCTGAATGTTTCACCCATACGTCCTGTTTTTATCTGGGGCGCACCGGGAATAGGAAAGTCAGCACTTGTACAAAAATTTGCCGATGATGTCGGAATGCCGCTTGTATCGCTTCTTGGAAGCCAGCTGGCACCTGAGGACATTATCGGAATACCGAAAATAGAGGGCGAGACATCATGCTTTATGCCTCCGAAAATGATAGCCAGAAAAGAGCCGTATGTGCTGTTTCTGGATGAACTCAATGCGTGTTCACAGGAAGTTCAGAAGGCATTTTACAGTCTGATCCACGAAAAAAGAATAGGTGAGTACCATCTTCCAAAGGGAAGTGTTGTTATCGGCGCCGGAAACCGTTCACAGGACGGTGCGATAGTAAAAACGATGTCCACTGCCCTTATAAACCGTATGTTTCATGTACAGCTTACTGCAGATCCTTCGCAGTGGCTTAACTGGGCATATGAAGAAGGGCTTCATCCGTGGGTCATCGAATATATTACCCAGAGACCGGATCATCTGTTTTCGGAGCCTCCTAAAACTGAAGAACCATATTCGACTCCGAGATCATGGCATATGCTCAGCGATGCTCTGAAGGAGTACGGTGCCGGAGAAAAAGAAGTACCCGAAGGTATTCTTAAGGTCATCACATACGGATCGGTCTCAGCAAGTCATGCAGGAATGTTTCTTGCGTTTTTAAAACAGCTCGGAAACAAAAATCTGCTTAATGAAATAATCAAGGGCGAAGCAAGATTCCCTTCAGATCCGTCAGAGAGAGACGTTCTTTACTATATAGCTCAGAGCTTCAGGGCAAAGCTGCTTATGGAGCTTCCGAAAGACAAAAAGGATCTTGACAGAAACACACAGACACTTACTCACAGAGCCAAGGCACTTATCAAGGATCTGTCCCACATAAATCTCGAAATAGCTCAGATGGTAGTATCATCCGATGATGACAAGGTACTTCCCGAATGGTTTATGCTCGAGATCATCCGTGACCTTCCGAGACTTGTGAAAAATGACAGGTGATGCTGTATGGCTGATAAACAGAAAAAAGCTGATGACAGGTTAAGTCAGAATGAAAAAAATCTTGAAGAGGGAAAGCTGATCATAAAAAATCACAGTTTATTTGGAAAGCTGAATATACGTTACTATACATCCCATAATGATCCCTTTTCAAAAAAAACTTCTGCACTGGCATTTGAGAGCGGAGATGTTGTTTTAAATAAAAATATCAGTCATACTCCGGATGAATGGGCACACATTATTGCACACGGCATGCTTCATCTCTGCTTTGAGCATTTTAAAAGTGAAAACATGCCGGGATATTTTATTACTGACAAAGACGGAAAATCCGTCTGGAAGGAAGACTGCGACAGAAAACTCTGGAATACGGCATGTGATATTTTTATAGAAAAATTTCTTGACGACATCAAGTTCGGAAAGTCACTGATAAACCGTGATGATTTGTATTTTGCGGCTTCTGACGAAAAGAAAATATATGAAATGCTGAAGAACAGGGATATTGATATTTCAAAAATATCATACGGCACAGCAGCAGCCGGCGAACAGGATATGTTCTGGAACGGAACAGACAGCTCATACTGGTACAGAAACAGAAATACTACATATGCACAGGAATTCGCATATGCAGTATCAAACTCTGTTCGTTCTGTAATAAATGAGGCCGGGGGAGTTGAAGGAGACGTTACCAAAAGTGTACAGCGCCAGGCTGCTGAATGGTTTGTAAACCACTATCCTCTGCTTGGAGGACTTGCGTCCGGTTTTAAAATAATTGAGGTCGGATACGGAAAGAACTATGAACTCGGAAATGAAATATCTGTTGCAGCCATAGATGTGACCAGACGTGAAATATATGTAAATTCGGCAGCAGGTCTTTCAAAAGAGGAATGGAAATTTGTTCTTGCTCACGAATATCTTCATGCCGGACTTCAGCATCATGAACGACGCAGCGGAAGAGATCCGTTTTTATGGAATGCTTCATGTGACTATGTTATAAACGGATGGCTTTATGAGATGAAGATCGGAACCATGCCGCATGACGGTCTGCTTTATGATGAAACGCTGAAGGGACTGTCTGCTGAAGAAATATATGATATGATCATTAAGGATATCCGTAAAAATTCAAAACTCAGAACCTTCAGAGGCAGCGGAGAATGTGATATTATGGACAAGGGCTATGCCGAAGCGAAAATAATGCCTGTTTCACTTGATGACTTTTGTAAAAATGCCCTCAGGACTGGTCTTGAATATCACACAGGTTCAGGACGAGGTTATTTGCCGGCAGGACTTATCGAAGAAATCAAAGCTCTGTCAATGCCGCCTGTTCCATGGGATGTTGAACTGGCCAAATGGTTCGAAATAAATTTTGCACCGATAGAAAAAAGAAGAACATATGCAAGACCAAGCCGCAGACAAAGCTGCTCTCCGGATATCCCGCGACCAAGTTATGTAACATGTGATGTTCCGGAGTACAGCAGGACCTATGCAGTCATTATAGACACCTCAGGATCCATGAGTGCGAAAATGATAGGACTTGCTCTCGGAGCGACAGCAAGCTACAGCGCTGCAAAGGATGTTCCTCTTGTCAGGGTGGTATTCTGTGATGCCATGCCGTATGACATAGGTTATGTGGCACCTGATGACATAGCAGGCAGAGTTGAAGTAAAAGGGCGCGGAGGAACAGTATTGCAGCCTGCGGTTGACCTTCTTGAAAAAGCAAAGGATTTTCCGAAAAACGGACCGATCCTTATTATTACGGACGGATATATTGAACACGATCTTCATGTGAACAGAGAGCATGCATTTCTGATCCCTGACGGAAACAGGCTTCCGTTCAGACCGAGAGGGGAAGTGTTTTATTTTCACGAATAGAAGATAAAAGGAGATGTGAAAAATGTTTGAGCGGGGATTTCCTGATTATTTAATTTGCCTTTAAAATTACACTATTTTTACACTATTTTTCACTATATTTCTTTAAGTATTTTTTTTGCGTTTTTTCTTGTAAAATCGCTGAGCTTATATGATCTGATCCTTGTATTTACGATTACAGGTGTGATAAAACCGTTTGATGCAAGTTTTGCACAGCGATTTATTATTGTTTTATTTGTTACGTTCATAAGCCTGCTTACTTCAACAGGTGTAAATTCATACAGATGTTTATTTACAAGCAGTTTAAGCATTTCTTTTTCTTTTATGTTAAGATAGGAAAGGCTTCCGAGTATATCATCTCCGGAATCAGCGGAAAGTTCACATACTTTTTTTGAATACAGTTCGACCATTCTAAGAAAATAATTTATCCAGATTTCCGGGTGAGGGGGATCATTTCTACCGTTATAGTACAAAACGGGCAGATTCATCTGAAGGCTTCTATAATATTCATCAGGATCATATGCAAAATATTCTTCAAGGGATCCGATACCGCCAAATCCATATCCGTGATAATCGAGCAGATATCCTGAGATCAGCCTTGCAGTTCTGCCGTTTCCGTCTTCAAAAGGGTGTATCGTAACCAGCTGATAATGAACAACAGCAGCAATTATAAGCGGGTGATCATCAGTTGTATTTGCGTATGCTGCCAGTTCATCAAGCAGTCCGGGAATATCAGTATATTCAGGTGGAATATATTCAGGCTGTTTTGTGACAGAATCATAAACTGCAAATAAAAATCCGGGCGGCATTTCTCCTCGCAAGCCTATTTTTTCTTTTGATGCTCCTTTTTCAACAAGTGCCTGAACTTCAAGTATCATTTTAACAGAAAGCTGTTCTTTATTTTTCAGTTTTTCTTCAAGCAAATTTAAAGCAAGATAATAATTTCTGATTTCCTGTTCAGGTTTCAGGAGATGTTTATGAGGATCACTGTCAATTACAGCATTTGCCTGCTGTTCTGTAAGAGGATTTCCTTCAATTTTGTTTGAGGCAAAGGAGCTTTTTTTCTTTGAGTTTTTTCTCAGCTTGTTTCTTGTCATTGCAGGGAGCTCAACAGTACTTAATGAAAAACGATTTTCATCAATTGCAGATATTCTTTTAATTATTTCATTTGAAATAGATACTTTTATCATAGCTTTTCTCCATTAAAATTACACTATTTTTACACTATTTTTCACTATATTTATATTATTATTATATCAGAAAAAAGTATTTGTTTCAATAGAGTTAAATGATTTTGCAGTTGTATTTACTGCTTGGGGAAATAGATATTGGGTTAAAAAAAGAGGGGTCAGGGATATTATTGGCTGTTATTCATTGAATATAATTTGGAAAAAAATTCAGATGAAATTAGTGTCAGTATTTATATAAAAAAATGCGGCGGTCACATGACTGTCGCATTTTTTAGTAATATTTATAAGATGTTTTTTAGAAATGTATTGATTTTTTTTTAATCTGAAAAAGTTATTTATCAGCATTTTTTATTCTGACGCAGATGAGCGGAATTAAAATAAGCTGAAGAATGATTCCGATAATTCCGGTTTTTATTCCATATAAAACAGACAAAGGACTTGCCTGAAGATCAAACAGAGACAGACCTGCTGCCATTGCAGAAATTCGTACAATTCGTCCGGCAGCCTGTGTGATCAGGACTTTTAAAACTGAATTGAGTTTTACATCTCTAAGAATACCTGCACAGATTCCATATACAGTTAGTTCGATCATCATAAACAGTAAATTCTGCTGTTTCGGCATGCCGGTGAGCATGAAACTGATAATCGGACTTAAAAATCCGGCGGCTCCTGCTGCGTAAGGTCCTGCAAGAAGTCCTGCAAAAATAATCGGCAGATGCATCGGAAGAATAATTTCTCCGAGAGATGTTCCGACACCTGTGGCGGTGCCGAGCAGATGAAGTATCTGTGGAATTGAAACAGCAGCAATTATACAAATAACTGCTCCTAATGTCTGGAATTTTACGGATAGTTTTTTAGTTGATACTGATGTAGTCATTTTCATATCCTCCTGAAAAAATATATTTATGAAATATTATATCACATATATTTATATTTTTCAACATGGCAGACCGGTTGTTCTGTATCAGTGAAGAGGGTCTTATTTTTCAAAAGTTGTTCTTTACATTTTGAGGATAGTATGTTATTTTATATTTGAAAATTTAATACTAAAAAAGTGGAAATCATGATACTTGTAAAACAGAGAACTCAATGTTTTACTTTATCTCGCAGACAATATTTAAATAAATTAAGGCAGGTGCATTTTATGAAGCGACCGAAGATGGTGCTT
>JAZUJY010000286.1:0-8748 GCA_045643005.1 Oscillospiraceae bacterium
AACAACCTGTTCCGATCATTAAGGGAAGGTCTGCTCCTCGTCCTGAATTCTCTCATCAGCGTAAAGTGTTTTGTCCTAAATATTCTATTTGATTTCTTATGCGGGGTAAATGCCAATAACGCTTAAGTTGTTGGCATTGCGTCCCTATCACAGCTATCGTTTTGTTGTCGGAATATATGTTACTCCGAATAGGAATGATCTGTTTCTGAAAAGCTCATCTGCTTACCGTACTTTTCGGAATAGCTTTCGTCCGAGCTGTTGTCAGCATCAGCTGAGCTATCGTCAGCCAGTTCAGAGATCTGGTCATAGGTCATACCGCTTGCGGTCAGCTTGCTGATGAGCGTATGCTTCGCAGTCACAGCATCAAAAAGTGCCTGCCCCTCAGCACCGCCGTAAAGCTCTGAGAGCTTATCGTAGGTGTAGAGTTTGCTGTCCGTAATAATCTTACGACGGCGCTCATAGGCTGCCTGAATAGAAGTGTTCAGCTTATTGAGCTTTGCCTGATTCTCAGACAGCACTTCGTCCATGACGGTATCAGCAGAGTTGTCAGCGACCTCAGTCGTAGCCTTCTTACACATTCACATCACCTCACATTGATTTGGATTTAGGGATAATACCCTATGCTAATATTATAGCATTTTCGGACAGCAAAAGTCTATTCGCATTGCGCAAGAAGTTGAGTGCGCCATAAAACTTTTCCATTCGTGAAATTGTTATGGGGAATTTTGCAGAAGGCAGACCGAGCATTTCAAATCCGAGCCATATCACATTTACTGCATACTGCACAGGTTAGCATTGTTGATTTATTCAATACGGAGAATTATTATCACAGAGCGACTATTTTTACAAAAATCATGCCCGTTTCCGGATTAAACGTGCTTGTATATATAGGGGACGTTTTATCTGAGTGTTACCGTGACCTGTTCGCATTCTGTATAGAAATCTGCTGTTGAATTTAGGCACAAGGGAGAACCGCCATGAACAAAGTGTAAACTTTTCAGAAAATCAACGCCATTTTCTCAAAAACACCGGTTGTATAGTGAAGGGGGGTGACTATGGAGCATATTTCATAGGACTGCCGCCCATCCAGCACGATAACTGCGCCGTACCAGATTACAATTTCAAGAGTGATGATAATTGAGAGCATCACGCAGGAGCGTGAGCGAATATAACCGCCGACGGTGCAGCGGAGATTGAAGTCGCTTACGCTCCAAATTCGCTGACGGAGCATCGAAAGCCTGAGCAGAGAGATAAGCTCAGGCGAAAAAAATATGCGCCATAGCGCAACAAAAATAACAAGCATTGTATTTTGCGCCGCACAGCGAGCGAAAATACCAAATGCTTGTTGGGGACACCCCAAGCCCCGAAATGACCGCACAGCGGTCAAAAAAATATCGGCTTACGCCGAAATAAAAACAAAGGAGACACCACTATGGAAACCGAGAAAAAGAAGCGTGGCAGACCGCCCAAGCGCAAGGCTATGGAGTTCGAGGGCATGACCTATGAGGGAGCAATCAACAATGCTCTGGATAAAGAGCTTGCTGCCGAGCTTGAAGATACCCTTGCACACAAGTCTGAGGACGAACTTACCGACGATGAACGCAAGTACCTGAAACGCAAGAGGGAGAAGAAGTCATACACGCTGAATGTACGCTTTACGGAATCGGAAATGCAGGATATTCTTTCCAAGTGTGAGCAGTACGGTTACAAGAACAAAACAGAGTATATCCGTGACTGCGTTCGGGCGAGGGTAGACCTCACTCCCGACCGCACCGAGATTGCTGAAACCAACAGGCTTATGAAGCGTATCGGAGCGAACATCAATCAGATACTTGTCCGACTATACAGCACAGGTCATATCTATGACGAGGATATTACCGAGATAAAGAGAGGGGTTAATGAGATTTGGCATACACTTCTATCCATACGATCAGGGCAACAGTCAGCGCAGCGATCGCTTACATCACAAACGGAGATAAGACCATCGACGGTTTATATGTCAACTCTTATGCTTGCCGAGCCGACAGCGCAGGAGCAAGTGAGGACTTCCGCACCGTCCGAGGAACAGGAACAGGGCGAACCCAAATCCTTGCCTACCACATGATACAGAGCTTTGCCCCCGGCGAAGTTACACCCGAACACGCTATGCAGATCGGAGAGGAGCTTTGCGACCGTTATCTGAAAGGCGATTATCAGTATGTTATCGCAGTTCATAACGATAAAGAACATCTGCATTGCCACATCATTTTCAACAACACCAATCTGTATAACGGACTGAGTTTCACCACCGAGCATAATCAGGGCAGGAAGTCAGAAAGAGCGTGGGCAGAGCTGCGTGAAATATCGGACGAGATATGTGCTGTACACGGCATATCAGTTATTGAACCGATTGGTAAGGGTGTATCACATTACGAGAATGAAATGCAGAAAGAGGGCAAGTCGTGGAAAGAAAAGCTCCGTGTTCGTATTGCAGAGGTCATGCTTTACAGCCGTGACTTTGCTGATTTTCTCCGCAACTGCACCGCCAGCGGCATCGAGTATGTTTATACTCCGAAGAACAAATACAAGCTGAAATTCAAGCTGTCGGGTGACGGTCAGCAGAGGTTCACAAGAGCCGACACCCTGGGCGCAGACTTCACCCCCGAACGCATTGCCGAGCAGATAGCAGAGATACAGGAAAAGCTGTCAACGGCGAATGTCACTCCCGATATGCTCATTGAACCGCCGAAGCCTGTTGCAGTTCCTAAGCCTGAACCTAAGCCGACACAGACAGTTACCGCACCGACAAAGCCGAAACAATCTGCCGAGCCTGAAACTATCACGGAAACGAGTGAAACCGCAAAGAGAAAAGCTGCGGCGGAACAGGTTGAGAAGTTCTTTGCAGCCCGACGAGCAAGACGGCAGGCACAGCTTGATATGCTTAACGCAACTGCTACCAAACCCACCGAGCCAAAGCCTGAGCCGTCTGCCCCGACACCACAGCCCACACCTACCGAGAGTAAAGCGCCTGAAAAGGAAGAAGATCCGTGGGCAGAGATCAGAGGTATGCGTGACAGCGATAAGATGATTGCCGACCTTGAAGCTGGCGGTATCACATCGCTTGACGATCTCAGGGGCTTCTTCTGGAATTTCAAGCACCCTGATGACCACACGGACGAGCTTGCCGAGCTTGACAAGAAGATTAGGGGCATTGATAAGCTCATCAATATGATGAAACAACATTCTCAGAACTATGATATATACAAGGAGTATCAGGAGCGTTCTGCATTTACGCAGAAACATTTCCGCAAGAAGAATGCTGCCGCTATCGACGTATTTGAAGAAGCCGACAAGTATATTGCCGAGCATATCAAGGCTTACTATATCAAAGGGAAACCGCCTAAGCAGAGCGATTTGCAGGCGAAGTCCACCAAGCTGAAAGAGAAATACAATGCTCTGGTGCCTGAGCATAATGCCTTTGTCACTAAGCGTGACACGGCACACAAGTACACCCGACAGGTGCGTAACTATCTCCAAAGCAAGGAACAGCAGGAGCGTAACAGGCAGTACCAAGAGAAAAAACGCTCTCAGCAGAGAAAGAAAGACACACTTGAATAAAGAAAGGACAATATTATGAGCAAAATCGGATATATTCGTGTATCAACAGAAAGACAGGAAACCGCCCGTCAGCAGGAAATCATGTGCGACTATCAGGTTGACCGCATCTTCTCCGAGAAGCTGTCAGGAGCGAACACCGACCGTCCTCAGCTCAGGGCTATGCTTGACTATGTGCGTGAGGGAGATACCCTCTACAGGGAGAGCTTAAGCCGTCTGGGACGCTCCACAAAGGACTTGCTGAATATCATCGACACACTCACCGAAAAAGGTGTTACCCTCATCAGCCACAAGGAGAAGATCGACACTGACACGCCTACGGGCAAATTCATGTTGACCGTATTCGCAGCTCTCTCTCAGTTGGAGCGTGAACAGCTCAAACAGCGACAGCGTGAGGGCATCGAGATCGCTAAGGCACAGGGCAAGTACACCGGGCGAAAGCCTATCCCCACCGACTGGACGAGGTTCGGGCAGCTCTATGGGGAATGGAGAGCGAAGAACATCACAGGCAGGGACTTTATGCGGAGAATGGATATGTCGGCTAATACCTTTTACCGCCGTGTAAGGGAGTATGAAATCCGTCACGGCATCACCGAGCCGACCTCCGCTTAATAATAGTCGTCATATATATATGTTATTGATGTTCCAAATACAGAGCAAAAAGGTTTAAAAGGGACTGTTGAATACTAATATTCAACAGTAAAAAAGGAACTGTTACTTTAGCAACAGTTCCTTGTGTATATGTAGTCATAACGGTATAATATTCTACTGCTTGTTTCTTATTAGTGAGTAATAAGAAGCCATGTGTCTGTTAATAATGCCCAACCAAGGTTGTCCCTGTTCTCAACAGTTTCGATTTCAGAATCAAAACCGCTCTCTAAAACTTCGTCAACTTTTCTCTCGTTTTCCATGGATTTCCTTCCTCCTTCCATATTATATTAATATAATGTTACTACCGTTATGAGGATACATCAGAATAATTTAACTATGTAAGTATATATTTGATAAAGAATAGTAACAGTAAATATTAATAAAAATATACTTTTAAGTATAAAATATATCACCAAAATATAGTCGTGAAAGAATAAAGTTTTGGACTTTTTGATTAAATGTAACATTGCTTTATTAGAAGAGGATTTTAAATCTGTTTCTCCTAATAAATCAGATACTATATAGTACCCATCCAATTTTAAAAAAGGAATAAGATTGGAAATTACAAATATTAATGATACTTTAGAAAAATCAGATAATAATGATATTCCGCTCCAAAAATATCCTAATGAAGAAATGAGACAAAGAATAGCATTAAAATATATCCCGCCAAGCGAGGTAGCGACTTTATTTTTTAGGTTGCTCATACAAATATCACTTGTATCAACGTACATCATTGGCATATAATAATTAAGTTTTATGCCGAAAGAACCTACTGACCTTCCTGACTTAATACATAAGCAACAATGACCAAGTTCATGCAGAAAGATGTTAAGTATGATCCAAATTATATAAAATATAGAATGATGTATGATGCTTTCTTCTCTCAATTGTAAAGTGAAAACGCCACTGCATATTGCACACGCAATAACGCTAATCATACAAATTAGATTAAAGAAACAATCCGGAACTGAATTTAATATAGTATCAAAGACTCGAATTTTTTTAAACTCATAATTAAGTATTCTATTTTTTTTAGGGAAAGTCCTATTAACAAAAATTTTTTTTAAGAAAGAATATAAATCATCTGTGTTTTTATAATTTTTAACATATTCCATTGTATTTCCAGTTAAACGAAGATAGTGATTGTTTGGAATATCTTTTACTATAACGTAATATTCAGAAAAGAATATCTCATATTCATTTCTAATAATTTCATTATTGATCATGAGCATTTATACCATTGTTTTGTGAGTCAAGGTATTTCTGGTATATGGCAGCTTTTTCCTCCCTAACATACTTTTCAGCACACTTTATAAACTCTTCATTATTAAACATGGAGTAGCAAAGATGACATTTATTGACATAATTTTTAGTATAGATATTTTCAAGCCCCTCTTTAAGAGCTATTTTTACAAACCACGAAAGCCCATACTTTTTTATGATCCTTATATACATATTTGATCTATACTTTTTTAAAATACCTTCGAGATTGTCTGTATGTATGTTGCCAAGTTTTAAACATGAAGATTTTCCAGCTTGTGAACAACAAGGATAAACATCGCCATTCAAATAAATTGAAAAAAATGTTGTATCGTAACACAAAATATTATCACGTTTAAGAATATCCTCATCATAATAAAGATCGTCAGAATTGATATTCTCAGCTTCTCCAATTGGTAAGCAAGCCGCTCGAATGTGAGTTATATTTATTAACTCATCTTTTAACACAACCATTGCATCTGATAAATCACTTGTCGATTTTGTTACTACGCTACCTACATCAACAGGAAGACCAATCTTTTTACAAGCCATTAAGATGTTCTTTATATTGTTGATATCGACGTATTGCTGATGGAATCGATCTACGCTTAATCCGAGTTTTGATAAGCCATTTTTCTTAAGCTGTAATAGTTTTTCTAATGCTACTTCGTACGAAGTCCCCCAAAATCCGTTTGATGTACATGTTGTACGAAGACCTAATTCTGAAGCGTATTTTACCATATTGGCAAGTAGATTATACTGTAAAAAAACTTCTCCCCCTGAGAAACCTACTGTTTTTATCCCATTTAAAACAGCAGCCTGATCAATAATGTTTTTTATCGTTTCGATTTCAAATACTCTCCTTTTTTCTGGAGAGCATGAAAAACAACACATTGAACATTTTGCAGTACACTGATCAGTCAATAAAATTGCTACTGTATCGGGTTCAATTCTAATCTTTGGCAAAGCAATTACACCTTTCTACGTTTTGTTATAAATGTAGTGGCAATTAATAACACTACAATCCAAATAATTGGAAGAGATATTGATAAAGAACAAAGTAAATTATTAGATAAAGATATTTTATCTAATGAATGGTGGGATTGTGTTATAATAAGATTCCCTAAATAATATGAAGAAATACTATTTGAATCTGCGGGATTTACCAAACCATAACACATTAAGTTAACGCCATTAAATATAACATAAATTCCATACATGATTAATGTGGATTGAACTACTTTTCTAAATATCACTGAAATGAAGAAAGCAAGAACAATTATATAGATGACATCAAGATTAACACATATTGTGGATAAAATAAAAAATTTGAAATCGCTGTTTCTACTGATAATGTTTGCTGATATAAATATAATGTTCATTAAAGGAAGAACAGTTAGGAATAGACTTGTAAATTTCGATATACATACTTTATCAAAAGAGTAGCCTAATTGATTATACCATGCATAAACACCGTTTTGAAAATCTTTACAGAATGTTGAAACAAAAACAAAAGACAAAACCAAATAAGTAAACTGCGTGTATGAGTTATATAAACTTAATATTACATAACGTGTATCATTTCTTGAACTATAATAAATGTTATAAAGGAACATTGCTAATGCACCTATTAATATCAAAAGTATGATAGTAAGTTGGATTATTCGGCTTCTGAACATCCTTTTTATTTCCAAATTCAATAATTTCATATAACCTCCTGCAAACCTAATCTATATTTTTCATGAAAGCACTTAATTCATCCATCGACATTTTTCCACCGTATTTGTGAAATATCTTTTGGGATCTATCAAGCACATAAACATTTCCGCCTAAGTCTATAGTATCTTCAAGATTATGTGATGTGTGGAAAATTGAAATATTATTGCTTTTTATAAGGCTACGTATGTTTTCAAGAAAGAAATCACGATTTTTGTAATCTAAGCCATTACATGCTTCGTCCAAGACTAATATACTTTTTTTGGCAGATAATGCTGTAAAGATCTCAATCAGCCTTTTTTGTCCTGTACTAAGCTCATTAACTTTTTGATTTTTCAGACCGGAAATAATATGAGTTAAATTGCTGAATTTTGATTTCATATATGCCATCTGATTACTATCTATAAATTGAATAACATCTGATACTTTCAATTCAGGAGGAACAGAAATGTAATCTGAAATTACAGCTATATTGTCCGAAACTTCTTTTGGCACGTTACCTGAAAGTGGTTGTAATTTACCCATTAGTGTTTTGTAGAACGTAGATTTTCCTGTTCCGTTTTTTCCTAATATGTTATTGATTTCTCCCTTATTTATTGAAAATGCTATATTATCATATAATACATTTTTTGCATTATATCCTATTGAAATTTTTATATCCACAATAAGCCTCCTTGATCGTTATTTTGCTATGATTAAATAAAATGGTTTATATGATTGGATAACAAAAATCACTCGATTAACCAAATATATTTTACTATTTTAAAATTTGCTTGTCAATATAAAAAAATGTATTTCACATGGCTCACACACAATTCGCATTTTCTTCTAATAGAGGTAAACATATCGCTATATTTTTAGTAGCTTTTAACGGTTATAAATTTATGTGTCGCACAATTAATTTAAGGTTACACCGAATTATATTTGTAAGTCAAATGCGCAGTTATATTTTGTCAGGAAGTTAAATTCTTACCTTATAAATGTTAATGCTTATCTTCTGCTGTTTAATATTTTATCATAAAATAACATCTATTTCAATGTTAATTATCTACTTTTAGTGATGATTAAATTAAAAATATTATATGGAAATTGGCACATTTGTTAGTTAAATGGAATTTTAAGGCAAATGAATTATATCTATTGTCACATTTAATAGATAGATCCTGTTAGTTTACAAAAACTTACAAAAAGGCTTTACCCTCGAATGAGAGTAAAGCTTTTTTCGTTTCAACTTATATCGAAATATGGCTGCTTGATTTAACCTGTATCCATTAAATGTGGTTTCCGACGATATTCGTGACAAGCTGATCGCTAAGGGTATCCCTGCGGAGGAGATCGCATACCAAAGGCACGTTCGATGCGTACAGTTATCAGACATTGGAGAACAAGCAGAGGTTTATCTCGCAGATCATGACAAGTAAAACTCCTGCAAGAAAATGCGAGGACGTTGACCAACAGGCACTTACATATTCTGAGATCAAGGCTCTCTGTACAGGTGATGAGCGTATCAAGGAAAAGCTGATG
>JAZUJY010000287.1:0-19143 GCA_045643005.1 Oscillospiraceae bacterium
GTTGATTTTGAGCAAACTTTATTGAAGGATGAGATTTTACTTTCTCATTTTGGGGAATTTATCGTTTCATCAATTAACAAAATTTGCAAATTTTATGTTGCTTTTTTATATCTAATTTCTTAAGTTGATGACATTGCCTCTATAGGCGGCGGGGTCTATTCTCTCGTTCAGTAGGAGTTCAATCTCCTACTGAACGAAACCAATTCTTCGAATTGCCTCTGCTTGTTAAAAGCAGAGCTTTGAATGTGAAAGTAAAAATTGCAGCGGCTGCAACAGCCGTTATTATGTGTGCAGGATGTATTACTGCAGAAAACAGGGATATTGGCTGTGTAAAAGCGGAAAATTCTCAGTTTCAATAAAAATAAAAAAGCAGAACACTAAAATTTTCTTGTGTTCTGCTTTTTCGTGTTAATATATCATTTTTCTCCATGAAAATGCAACAGTCTTCACATCCGCATATAGAAAACAGTGACATTTTGTACTCTTAATTACCTCCTTTGTATGTATAATATGAAATAGAATAATATGTTTTTTGGGGCAGCCCGATATCAGCCGATGTATAGGGGCAGCTGAAGTTTATGACTGACCGCTTTTTATATTTATGATTTCATTATAATGATAAAATATATATTCTTCAAGGTTAAATTGGTACATTTCTGTGTTATTTTAAAGATTAAACAATGTCAATAACTTTTTCGGAAGATTAAGAACTTTGTTCTGATAAAAAATATGATCTGCTTAAATTTTCATTACAGTATAAAACAAAAATGAATAAATATGGAAAATGGATTTTAAAAACAGACGATGATAAAAGAAAAAAAGAAAAAAATAACACCATTAACAAAAAATGGCTCCAATATCTGCGTTTTGTACAAATCAAATGATTATTTGTGCGGATATTGCACAAGTATTCTAACATATATTGTCAGACAATCAACATAAAATATATGTTATGCATAAAAATATTAACCAATATCTGTGATTTTTTATCTATAATATAGTAGCAAAATATTTACTTTGTAGCTATTGTAATAATTCTGTAATAATTATCATAATCTGATAATTGTTTATTAATAAATTGTTTACAACTGTATGATATAATCATAAAACGTGAGCAGTAGTTGTTTTCGCACTATTGTTCGGCAGCATGTTTGTGTAATGTCACAATACATGTAGAAAATATTTGATTTATTTAATTTTAATTACGGAACAATACGCAGTTTGTTTGAAATTCGTATATTTTTATTTTTTGACTGTTTCGTGCGAAAAACCATTTAAAGCGTTTTTTATTTATTTTATATTTATTTTTATTTCACTTTAAAAGGTTGGAGCGGTCTTATTTTAAGAAAAGAGGAATTTATGTTAAAATTAATTAAACGCAATGGAAGAAAAATTGCAGCTTCAGTTATGGCTGCAGGTCTTGCTTTGGCAAATGCTTCTTATTTTCAGACAGTTGATTTTTCAAATGTTTATGTATCAGCAGCAACCGGTGAGTACCTGACATGGAAGCAGAGCGATCCGAGATGGGGAAGCGTCAGACTTGGCGGAAGCTGTGAAACCATCAGACAAAGCGGATGTGCAGTTACTTCTATTGCAATGTTGCTTGTCAAATCGGGAAATTTTGACGAAAGTACAATTAATCCCGGTTCGCTCTGTGAGTTTTTGTCAAAAAACGGCGGACTTGACAACAACGCATGTATCTACTGGGGAAAAGTATCGGAATTTTGTCCTTCATTTACTTTTGAAGGAACAGGAATGCTTTACGGAACCACAGCAGAAGAAAAGGCTGCGGAGTATAAGTCATATCTGGATCAGGGCTATTATCTGGTTGCAGATGTTCGTTACTCCGGACACTGGGTCGCAATAGACCGCGTTGAAGGCGGAGTAGTCTATATGATGGATCCGGCAGCCGGTACATCAAATGTACTGTTCGATCAGTATGATTTCAGAGGATGTACACGTGTCAAGCTTTTCAGATCATCAGATCAGCCTATAAAACCGGCAGAGCCTGCTGCTGATCAGACAGTAACATATGAAACAGGTTCGTATGTTACGACAGATTCTCTGAGAGTACGTTCAGGTGCTACAACAGCATCTGATACACTTGATATTCTTGACAGAAATACTTCACTTAAAGTAGAAGACGTGTCAGGATGCTGGGGAAAAGTATCGATAAACGGTGTAGTCGGATGGGTATGTCTGACTTATACTGAAAAAACAGAGGACGTTCCTGAGGTTTCAGTTCCGGATGAAGCACCTGTTGAAGTGACAGCAGAAACCGTCGGATTTGAAACAGGCGAATATATTACAAATGATGTTATCAATTACAGAACAGAACCGACAACAGCAGCTGATTCATTTGGTCTTATTCAGAACGGTGTTAGTCTTCAGGTAACTGAGATATCATCAAACTGGGGAAAAACCAGCTATAACGGAAAAGATTGCTGGATCTGTCTTGACTATGCAGACAGAACAGGAGATCTTTCATCTGTGGAAGCTGAGGTTTCTGAAAAAACAGATGAATTGATCCCAATGTACGCTGAGATCCCTGTAACAGAAGCTGTTCAGACTGAGGTACAGGCTCCGGAAGAGGAAACAGTTTCCGAAGAGCAGACAACAGAGGCTGAAGAAGAAGTTTCTGAGCCTGAAGCTGCAGAAGAGGAAACAGCTGTGGTTGAGGAAACAGTCGAAGAGGAAGTTTCAGCACCTGTAACTGAAAGTGCTCCGTACATCACTATCGATTATCTTAATTTCAGAGCTGAACGCGGAGTAGCTCCTTCAAATCCTCCTCTGTTTACTATTTCACCATATGAGATAGTAATGGTTGAGGAAACAGCTGATAACTGGGGAAAAATAAATTACAACGGTCAGACAGGATGGATATGTCTTTCATATGCTGAAGCTGTAGCAGAAAACACTGATACTGTTTCAGAATCAATATCAGAAGAAACTGAAACTGCTGCAGAAGTAACTGAAGATGTTCAGACAGATGAAGCAGCTGTTCCGGAACAGAATTCAGAAGAAGTTCAGTCTGACGAAAATGCTGAATCAGTAATGATTCAGGAAGAAGCTGAGATCATGCCTCTTAAGGGTGATATCAATCAGGATGGCATAGTAAGTATTCTTGATATAGTTGAGATGGCCAGAATGATTCTTGATATCACTGATAAAGAGATCATTGCCGACATCAACGGTGACGGAATAGTTTCCGTTTCTGACTTTGTTGCTTTGAAGCGTATAATGCTCGGCGAATAAAACAAGTTTACTAATAAATCAAATATATATTTAAAGACTTCGGATATTTTTCCGAAGTCTTTTTTTAAGTTTTTATTTGATTTTATTTTGATTATATGTTAAAATAATATTTCGGATGCAAAAAATGCATTTTTATGACTTGAAGACAGAATGGAGCTGATCGCTTGAAAAATTATTTTCTTCACGGAATGCATCACGGAGTGCCGATAGCACTCGGATATCTTTCAGTTTCTTTTGGCTTTGGTATCCTCGCTTCCAAGGCAGGACTATCAGTCTGGGATGCAGCTATGATATCGATAACAAATCTGACTTCAGCCGGTCAGGCGGCAGGTGTTCAGATAATCAGTCAGCACGGAACTGTATTTGAGATGATAGTTACTCAGCTTGTAATAAATATAAGATATGCACTTATGTCACTTTCTCTTTCGCAGAAGCTGGACAAAAGCTTTTCTTTTCCAAAAAGACTTTTAGCTTCCTACGGAATAACAGATGAGATCTTTGCTGTTTCATCTGTTCAGGATGAGAAACTCAAAGCTTCGTATATGTACGGAATGATACTTATATCATTTTTAGGATGGACCATTGGTACTATACTGGGCGCATCTGCAGGGGAACTTCTGCCGAAGTCGATATCCGATGCGATGGGAATAGTTCTTTACGGAATGTTTATCGCTATTATTATCCCTCCTTCGAGAAAAAACAAAAAAATACTTCTTGTTGTTCTTTTAGCGGCATTGTTCAGTATTTTGTGTACGGCATTTTTCAAATTTATTTCTGCAGGTTTTTCTATAATTATCTGTTCAGTACTTGCATCGGTGATCGGTGCTCTGATATTTCCTGTGGAGGATGATGAAAAGGAGGAAACGGCATGAGTATGGTTATTTATATCGCCGCAATGGCTCTGACCACTTATTTTATCCGAATGATACCGTTCACATTTTTCAGAAAGAAAATTAAATCGAGGTTTATAAAAAGTCTTCTTTATTATATCCCTTATGCAGTACTTAGTGCGATGACCCTGCCGGCTATATTTTTCAGTACGGGAAATATTTATACAGCGATAGCGGGGACTGTGACAGCGGTCGTGCTTGCATATTTTAACTGTCCGCTCATTGTTGTTGCTCTGGCAGCGGCAGCGGCGGCATTTGTGTCGGGACTGTTTTTTTGATGTCTGAGATCACAAAGCTTTACTTTTATTTTTATTTATGATATATTTATTGATGTAACTTTAAACGGAAAGGATAAATTGGTATGAACTGGACTGAAGCTGATATTTTTACTACGACTGAGGGCATTGATCTTTTGTGCTCAAAGCTTATGGATATAGGAATTAAAGGATTTGCAATCAAGGATGCAAATGATTTCAATGAATTTCTGCAGAACAAGGAGGGCAACTGGGATTATCTTGAGGATGATCTCATGCAGCTTGCTGAATGTGAAACAACAGTAACTGTATATATTCCGGAGAACAATCAGGGCGCTGAAATGCTTCTTTCCATAAAAGCAATGCTTAAGGAATGGAAAGAAGAGGATAAAGAAAACGTATACGGAAGACTTGAGATGGAGCTTTCCAATGTCAAGGAGGAGGACTGGGCAAATAACTGGAAACAGTATTTCAAACCGATGAATATCGGAAACAGACTTCTTGTAAAGCCTTCATGGGAGGAGATCGGTCAGACTGACAGAACCATTCTCGAGATAGATCCGGCTTCAAGCTTCGGCAGTGGTCAGCACTATACGACAAAGCTTTGTCTTGAATATCTTGACGGACTTGATCTAAAGGATAAAAAAATACTTGATCTTGGCTGCGGAAGCGGTATCCTTTCGATAGCAGCCATGCTTTTGGGTGCTAAAAGTGCCGTAGGTGTTGATATTGAGGAAAATGCTGCAAAAACAGCTCTTGAAAATGCATGTAAAAATAATATACCAAAAGACCAATATACGACATTTTGCGGCAATGTTTTAAATGACGAAAATCTGGTAAATAAAATAAATTTTGGATATGACGTTTTAACTGCGAACATTGTTGCCGATATATTAATTGGAATGAAGGATCTTTTTTATAGATTTTTAAACCCCGGAGGTATTCTTATCATATCGGGTATCATAGATGAAAGAAAAGAAGAAGTTACAGATGCAGTGACAGCAGCAGGCTTTGAAATTACTGAGAGCCGTGATGAAAGCGGTTGGGCAGCTGTTAAGCTTATCAAAAGGTGACGAAAGATATGAAGGCGAATTTTTTCTGCAGACTGGCAGGTGCGGTCCTGGTCATGGCAGCGGTGATCCTTCTTGGATTTGACGCAGGCTGGTGGTATTTCGGTGTAAATACGGGAACGCTCTGGACACTTATTTTATCAGTTCCATTTCTGGTATGGATGCTGATATTCGGAGTAAATCTTATAAATACTCTCGGATTTTTCGGGGGACTTGGTGTTCTAATTTATTATAACGGATATGTCCCCGAGGACAAGATGAATGTCTTTATTATTATTATGTCTCTGTTTGCAGCCGGTACATTTGCTGCAGGCAGATCCTACAAGCACATTAAACCGACAGTACTGGAGCCGGATATAAAATCAAGAATAAATCCGGACATAAACGTTTTTGCCGGTATGAAGCATATACAGAACAAATTTGACGGGATCACAGGTGGAAGATTCAAAGTGTTTTCCGGTTCACTTCTTTACGATTTCAGAAAAGCCGGATTTGACAAGGATATCAAAATGTCTGTAAAGATCAGATTTGGCGATATTTATCTCGTTTTTCCTGACAATATTCTTGTTCAGTCAGATGTTAAAGGAAATTTTGCAAACGGTCTGGCTGCTACGAAAAACCATGCTGCCATAGTCAGCATAGACGGTACTGTAAAATACGGAAAGCTTCATATTTTACGTGCACCGGAGGAAAAAAAGTGAGAAAAAACAAAGAAAATAAATTTAACGGAGGGTATCATGGCAAACAATTCAGCTGATTACGGAAATGACAGTATTACGATGCTAAAAGGTGCCGACAAGGTAAGAAAAAGACCGGCAGTAATATTTGGTTCTGACGGTATAGACGGCTGTGAGCATTCAGTATTTGAAATTATCTCGAACTCAATAGATGAAGCACGTGCGGGATATGGCAAAAAGATCATTGTTACAAAATTTAAGGACAATGTTTTTGAAGTAGAGGATTTCGGACGAGGCTGTCCTGTTGACTTCAACAGTACAGAGCAGCGGTATAACTGGGAGCTTGTATACTGCGAGCTGTATGCCGGAGGAAAATATGATTCCGAAGGGGAGACCTATGAGTATTCTCTCGGACTTAACGGTCTCGGTCTCTGTGCGACTCAGTATTCTTCTGAATTTATGGATGTTCAGGTCCTTCGTGACGGTTTTAAGTATACTCTTCATTTTGAAAAAGGTGAAAATGTCGGAGGTCTGAAAAAAGAAAAATACGAAGGCTCGGAAACCGGAACAAAGACGACATGGAGACCTGACCTTGAGGTATTTACCGAAACAGGCGTTTCTGATGATTTTTTCACTGACGTTCTGAAACGTCAGGCAGTTGTAAATCCTGATCTGCTTTTTGTATACCGTTCTGAGCAGGAGGATGGTACCTTTGAAGAGCAGGAGTTTATATATGAAAACGGAATAACTGATTATCTTTCTGAGATAGTCGGAGAAAATGCCATCACATCAAACCAGTACTGGCTTTGCGAAAGAACGGGACGCGACAGAGCGGACAAGCCTGACTATAAAGTAAGACTTTCTGTTGCCTTTGCGTTTTCAAACAAAGTAAAGATGCTTGAATATTATCATAACTCAAGTTTTCTTGAATACGGCGGTTCTCCTGAAAAAGCCGTCAAGCAGGCTTTTGTTTCACAGATAGATTCTTATCTCAAGCAGAACAACAAGTATCTTAAAAATGAAGCAAAGATCACATTTGTGGACGTTGAAGACTGTCTGGTTCTTGTTTCTTCATCATTCTCGACACAGACCTCATATGAAAACCAGACAAAGAAGGCAATAAACAACAAGTTTATCTATGAAGCAATGACGGAATTCCTTAAGCATCAGCTTGAGATATACTTCCTTGAAAATCCTGATGAAGCATTGAAGATCGCAGAGCAGGTAATGATAAACAAGAGAAGCCGTGAAAATGCTGAAAAGACCAGACTTAATATAAAGAAAAAGCTTGCAGGAACGATAGATCTTGCAAACATGGTACCTAAGTTCGTTGACTGCAGAACAAAGGACGTTTCAAGAAGAGAAGTCTATATCGTGGAGGGTGACTCAGCGCTCGGTTCTGTAAAACTTGCAAGAGAAGCGGAATTTCAGGCTGTTATCCCTGTCAGAGGAAAGATCTTAAACTGTCTTAAGGCTGATTATGACAAGATCTTTAAAAATGAGATAATTACAGATCTAATAAAGGTTTTAGGATGCGGTGTTGAAGTATCTGCCAAGCAGAACAAGGAGCTTTCGACATTCAGTCTTGAAAATCTCAGATGGAACAAGATCATTATCTGTACGGATGCCGATGTTGACGGATATCAGATAAGAACACTTATTCTGACAATGCTCTACAGACTGACGCCTACTCTTATTGATGAAGGATATGTATACATAGCAGAATCTCCTCTGTTTGAGATCACTGCGAAGGATAAGACTTATTTTGCATATACAGAGGCTGAAAAAGTAAAGATCCTTGAAAAACTCAAGGATAAAAAATATACGATACAGCGTTCAAAAGGTCTCGGTGAAAACGAACCTGAGATGATGGCGCTGACAACAATGAACCCTGCTACAAGACGACTTATCAAGGTAAACAGGGATGATGCCGAGGCTACGGCAAATATGTTTGATCTGCTTCTGGGAGACAATCTCCAGGGAAGAAAAGATTTTATTTCCGAGTTCGGAGAAAAATATCTCGAGATGGCAGATATATCATAAGGAAAGGAGCTGTGAAAGAAATTGCCTAAAAAGAAAGAAAAGGAAGCAAAGCTTGGAAAGCTTCCGAATGCGTACATAGAAGGTGCAGGAATAGTCGCTGAAGAAAAGGTAACTGAAACACTTGAAAAGAATTATATGCCTTATGCGATGAGCGTTATCATTTCACGTGCTCTTCCTGAAATAGACGGTTTCAAGCCTTCACACAGAAAACTGCTGTACACCATGTACAAGATGGGACTTCTGACAGGCGGAAGAACAAAATCCGCAAACGTAGTCGGACAGACCATGAGACTTAATCCTCACGGTGACAGTGCTATATATGAAACGATGGTCAGACTTGCAAGAGGAAACGAGACTCTTCTTCATCCGTATGTTGATTCAAAAGGAAACTTCGGAAAACAGTATTCACGTGATATGGCTTACGCTGCATCAAGATATACTGAAGTAAAGCTTGATCCTATCTGTGCAGAGATGTTCAGGGACATAGACAAGGACACGGTAGATTTTGTTCCGAACTATGACAACACCATGATGGAGCCTACACTTTTCCCTGCAACGTTTCCGAGTGTTCTTGTAAACTCAAACGTCGGAATCGCTGTATCAATGGCAAGCTCTATCTGTCCGTTTAACCTTGCTGAGGTTTGTGAGACATGTATTTCTCTTATAAAAAATCCTGAGCATGATGTTTTGTCAACTTTAAAAGGACCTGATTTTCCAGGCGGAGGATATTTCCTCTACAACGAGCAGGATATAAGAAAAATATATGATACCGGAAGAGGTTCTTTCAGGATCAGAGCAAAATATAACTATGACAAGCAGGCAAACTGTCTTGAAATAACACAGATCCCGTACAGCACAACAGTCGAAGCCATAATGGACAAGATAGTTGAGCTTATCAAATCAGGAAAGATAAAAGAAATATCTTATTTGCGTGATGAGACCGATCTGAGCGGTTTAAAGCTTGCTCTTGATCTCAAGAGAGGAACCGACCCTGACAAGCTGATGCAGAAGCTTTACAGGATAACTCCTCTTCAGGACAATTATTCATGCAACTTCAATATTCTTATTGCTGGAAATCCGAAGGTAATGGGAATTAAGGAGATCCTCGAGGAATGGACTGCTTTCAGACACGAATGTATAAAGAGAAGAGTATTCTTTGATCTTAACAAGATGAAGGAAAAACTTCATCTTCTCGAAGGTATGAAGAAGATCCTTCTTGATATAGACAAAGCAATAAAGATAATCAGGGATACAAAGGAAGAGTCTGAAGTTATCCCTAACCTCATGATCGGCTTCGGGATCGATGAGATCCAGGCTGAGTATGTGGCTGAAATAAAACTCCGTCATCTCAACAACGAGTATATTCTTAACAGACTGAAGGAAACAGATCAGCTGAAAAATGATATAGCTGAGATGGAGGATATTCTTAAGGATCCTGCCAAGATAAAGAAAATTATCATAAATGAGCTTAAGGATGTTATCAAAAAATACGGAAAACCAAGAAATACAGAGATAATATACGATGCAGAGCTTGAAGAGGTCGATATCGAGGAAGAAGTTCCGGATTATCCTGTAAATCTGTTCCTCACAAAGGGCGGATACTTCAAGAAGATAACTCCGCAGTCACTCAGAATGAGCGGAGAGCACAAGCTCAAGGAAACAGGCGGAGTCAGGGACTTTATCTCACAGCATATCGAAGCAACAAACAGAACAGACATACTGTTCTTCACAAATATGTTCCAGGTTTACAAAACCAAGGCATCATCATTTGACGATACAAAAGCAAGTGTCTTCGGTGACTATGTTCCTGCCAAGCTTGGATTTGATCAGGACGAAACAGTGGAATTCATGATCGCTACAACAGACTACTCAGGATTTGTATTCTTTGTTTTTGAAAACGGAAAGGTAGCCAAGGTACCTCTTACAGCCTACGAAACAAAGACAAACAGAAAGAAGCTCTCAAAAGCATATTCAGACAGCTCACCTCTTGCAGGAATTTTCTATGCTCCTGACAACTGCGACATGCTCCTTTCAACCGGAATAAAAGCCCTCGTCTTCAACACAGGTCTCATCCTTCCAAAAACCACAAGAGATACTATCGGCGTCCAGGTAATGACAGTCAGAGGCAAAAACAAAATAGAAAAAGCCTTTATCATCCCCGAAAACGACGATTCCCACGAACAGTACCGAGCTAAAAACATCCCCGTAGCCGGCACCCCCATCCCCGACCCCAATCAATTAACATTATAACCGCAAATCTGCATATGCGTAGCTACATTTGCGAAGGTGCATATGCGAAGGTGCAGGGCGACCGCAAAGCCCGATGCATATGCGAAGGTGCAGGGCGACCGCAAAGCCCTGCAAACCTAAGCGTACCACACAAGAAAAACCATTTACGAAAAAACAAAAAATATCGCAAAGTAGCTGGTTACCGCAAAGCCCGATGCATATGCGAAGGTGCAGGGCGACCGCAAAGCCCTGCAAACCTATGCGTTCCACACAAGAAAAACCATTTACATAAAAACAAAAAATAAAAATAATAATAATAATAATAATAAAAACACCCATTTTGCACACTTAAAACCTCATGCAAAATGGGTGTTTCTATCCATTACACACTCTTTCGTCAGACAATTCACCACCTTCCCGACGTAAATTTATGAAAATAGAATTAAATTATGTTGCATCCTGCTCATGAACAGCTGCAGCTTTATATATATACTAATAAAACAATTTATCCAATAAAAAAGCTACAAAAATTCCTAAAAAAATTAAATCATTGTTTTTATTATTTTTTCATGCTATAATTATTACTGCAAATACTTTTTTAAGGATATGATAAATATGGATACATCACAGCTCGTAACAAACGCAGTTACCGATATTTCTGAAAGTACAGGCGTCACTTCCGAAACAACCACCGGAATAATAGATTCATTTTCCGAAAAAGCCAGAGAAACAGGTTCCGTAATTGAAAAACTTTCAACCATGTTAAACAATAAACTCCCGGATCTGATCCTTGCAGCATTTATTCTGATATTCGGAATTCTCGTTATCAAAGTAATAAAAAAATTCACCGGAAGAATAATAGACAAAGGAAATATCGACAAGACCGCAGGAGGATTTTTAAAATCATTTATAAAAGTGATCCTTGATACGATACTTGTTATCGTCGTCTTAAATGCTCTCGGAGTCCCAATGGCATCGATCATAGCGGTTGTCGGTGCAGCAGGACTTGCACTCAGCCTTGCACTTCAGCAGTCTCTTTCAAACGTAGCAGGCGGATTTATTATTCTGTTTTCCAAGCCTTTCAAGGTCGGAGATATCATAGAATTCAATGATGTAACAGGAAAGGTTGAAAATATTTCAATTTTATACACTAAGATAGTTTCATTTGACAACAAAGTCTCACACATACCTAACGGCGTAATTGCAAATGCAAAAATAACGAACCGTACGGAAAAAACAATGAGAAGACTTGAACTTACATATTCGATCGGATATGGGGACGATTATAAAAAGGCAAAGGAGCTTATTTCAGGTGTATTATCTGAATGCAAAAATGCAGTTATGGTTCCTGAACCTGTTGTCGGAATAGCCGAGCACGGTGCCAGTGCAATAATAATTGACGTAAAGGTATGGACAAATACTGACAATTATTATGCTTTGAAATATGAGCTTAATGAGAAGATAAAGGATGTATTTGATGAAAACGGCATAAATATCCCTTACAATCAGCTGGATGTTCATCTTATAGGAGAAAAGAAGGAGAAATAATGGCAAAATCAAAAACACTGTATGTCTGCAGCAACTGCGGATATGAAAGTTCAAAATGGAACGGAAGATGTCAGAACTGCGGCGAGTGGAATACATTTGAAGAAACAGATCCTGTGCCAGTTGCAAAGTCAGGACCTGCAGCATATTCTTCAGCAAAGGTAAAACCACTTACCGAACAGCTTTCAACACTTTCTGAGATAGATGTTGATACTGACGTCAGATATCACACCGGAGTTTCCGAACTTGACAGAGTTCTCGGAGGAGGACTTGTAAAAGGTTCAATAGTTCTTCTCGGCGGTGAACCGGGAATAGGAAAGAGTACAATACTTCTTCAGATCTGTCAGTACATGGGAAAGGAACATTCCATCATGTATATCTCGGGAGAAGAATCAGTAAGACAGATAAAGCTGAGGGCAAACCGTCTCAAGGTCGATACCCCGAGCTTATATCTTCTTTCATCAAATGATGTCGAATCGATCTGTTCAACAATAGAGGACAGCGAGCCTGACATAGTGATCATAGACTCTATCCAGACCATGAATCTCAGTCAGATAAACTCAAGTCCGGGAAGTATCACACAAGTGCGTGAATGTACAAATATGTTCATGCACACAGCAAAGAAAAAAGAGATCCCGATTTTTATCGTAGGTCATGTAAACAAAGACGGAGCCATAGCAGGACCTAAGGTAATGGAGCATATAGTTGACGCTGTTCTGTATTTTGAAGGTGAGAGACACCTGAGCTACAGAATACTCAGAGCAGTCAAAAACCGTTTCGGTTCAACAAATGAAATAGGCGTCTTTGAAATGCTTGACGTTGGTTTAAGGCAGGTTGAAAACCCGTCAGAAATGCTTTTATCAGGACGTCCGGTAAATGTCTCAGGAATATGCGTAGCCTGCATTATGGAAGGCTCACGTCCGATTCTTGCAGAAGTACAGGTGCTTGCAGCCAAGAGCGGATTTGCATCCCCGAGACGAATGGCAACAGGCTTTGACTACAACCGTATGGCAATGATAGTAGCAGTTCTTGAAAAACGACTCGGAATGTTTTTCGGAACCCTTGACATATACGTAAACATAGTCGGAGGCTTTAAACTTGACGAACCCGCAGGCGACCTCTCAGTAGCCCTCGCTCTCCAGTCAAGTCTTTTCGACCGCCCCGTTCCCGAAAAAGTCATCGCCTTCGGCGAAATAGGTCTCGGCGGCGAAGTCCGTTCCGTCTCCCACATCCCCAACCGAATCCGCGAAGCCCAGCGCATGGGATTCGAAACCTGCATAATCCCAAAACAATGCCTCAAAGCCATAAAACCCGAAGACTACGACCTCAAAATAATCGGCGTCTCCTCCGTAAGACAAGCCTTCGCCGCCGCCTACCCGAAAGAGCCGTAAATTTGCGAAGGTGCAGGGCGACCGCAAAGCCCTGCAAACCTAAGAAATCTACATAACTATCGATTTAGCCGTAAATATGCGAAGGTGCAGGGCGACCGCAAAGCCCTGCGAACCTAAGAAATCTACACAACTATCAATTTAGCCGTAAATATGCGAAGGTGCAGGGCGACCACAAAGCCCTGCAAACCTAAGGAATCTACACAACTATCGATTTAGCCGTAAATATGCGAAGGTACAGGGCGACCGCAAAGCCCTGCACCAAAAAATAAAACCCCACGGAGATGAAAACCATGTCAACTCAAAACGTAACAAAAGAACGAACCAACACAGAAATAAAAGAACCCAAACGCTACAACGTCATCATGCACAACGATGACTTCACCACAATGGACTTTGTCGTAAAGATCCTCACAGACATCTTCCACAAAGACAAAATAACCGCACGAAAAATAATGATGGACGTCCATTTAAAGGGCAGGGGCGTGGTGGGCTCATACTCCTTTGATATCGCCACAACCAAAGTCAGAACCGCCATGTCATGGGCAAAAGCCGAAGGCTTTCCGTTCAGAATGACAGTAGAGGAGGTGTAAATCATGGATCTTGCAAAGGAAACACTCTACGCCATTCAGTCAACCATATCATTTGCCGAAAAAAACAGATACGAGTACATCGTCCCGGAAATGCTTTTAAAATCAATAGCAAGAGAGGAATTATTTTCAAGAGCATTTTCAATGTGCGGCGGTGATGTAAAACAGCTGAGTGACGATCTCGACAATTACATAAAAAACAATATCGAAGTAATAAACAAAAGAAGATTTCAGCCCGAAATGTCATCAGATTTTCAGGTACTTCTGAATCATGCAGGAATGAGTGCTGCCAACAGCAGCAATGAAGAGATCTGCATCCGTCATATAGTCAATTCCTTCTGGAAACTCAATGACAGCTATGCCGTGTATTTCATGGAAAAACAGGGCGTCGACAACACTTCTCTCATTCAGGCAATTATGAGCGTTGAGGAAGGAAATGATAACAGGGAAGACGAAGAAGAGTATATCAGAGAAGAAAAGGAAGACACTGACAGCCCTGAAGAAAAAGAGTACAGAAAAGAAAAAACTCACTCAGGCAGTTCGATGAGCAGCTATGCTCCCTGCCTTAATGATACACTCAAAGACCCTAATCCCCTTATCGGACGTGAAGCCGAGCTTGACCGTACTATCCAGATACTTTGCCGAAAGGATAAAAACAATCCTCTGCATATCGGTGAACCCGGAGTCGGAAAAACAGCAATAACCTACGGACTTGTAACGAGAATAAACGAAAACAAAGTCCCGGATGCAATAAAGGGCGCAAAAGTATTTGCACTTGATCTTGGCGGAATGCTCGCAGGAACACAGTTCAGAGGCGATTTTGAAAAGAGGATAAAGAGTGTTCTGTCAAAAATTGAAAAATATGAAAAGCCTATCATCTATATCGATGAAATTCACAATCTCGCAGGTGCCGGTGCTGTCGGCGAAAGCTCATTTGACGCTTCAAATCTCTTAAAACCGTATCTTGCAGACGGACATATCCGATTTATCGGAGCGACAACATTTGAAGAATACAAAAAATATTTTGAGAAAAACAAGAGCCTTGTAAGACGTTTTCAGAACATTGAGATCACTGAACCAAGCGAGGACGAGGCAGTAAAGATCCTTGAAGGCTTAAAGGACGGATATGAAAAATTTCATCATGTCAAATATGAAAAGGACCTCATGGAATATGCTGTTCATATGAGTTCAAAATATATAAATGAACGTTTCCTTCCTGACAAAGCAATAGATCTTATCGATGAAGCAGGTGCTTTCAGAAAGCTTCATCCTGTCGAAGGAGAAGAGCAGACAGTTGACAGGGATGTTATAAACGAAGTGCTCACAAAAATATGCAGAGTACCTGTCGAAAGCGTTGAAACGGATGATACAAGCGCGCTTTCAGGACTTGAAGACAAGATAAAGAACATGATCTTCGGACAGGACGAGGCAGTGACCCAGGTGGTCAACGCAGTCAAATTTTCAAAAGCAGGACTCCTTGAAGAGAATAAACCTTTGGCAAGCCTTCTGTTTGTAGGACCTACAGGTGTCGGAAAAACGGAGATAGCAAAGAGCCTTGCAAAAGAACTCGGAGTAAAGCTTATCAGATTCGATATGAGCGAATACGGAGAAAAGCACGCAGTTGCCAAGCTCATAGGTTCTCCTGCAGGCTATGTCGGCTATGAGGACGGCGGACTTCTCACTGAGGCGGTCAGAAAGACACCTTCAGCAGTTCTTTTGCTTGACGAAATAGAAAAAGCACATTCGGATATCTATAACATCCTTCTTCAGGTAATGGACTATGCGACACTTACTGACAATCAGGGCAGAAAGGCAGATTTCAGAAACATAATTCTCATCATGACATCAAACGCCGGTGCAGAAAAACTCGGAAAGACTACCATAGGATTTAACAGTTCGTCAAAAAACAGCGGAGTTATAATGGAGTCTGTCAAAAACACCTTCCAGCCGGAATTCAGAAACCGTTTAAACAAGGTAGTTGTTTTCAACAGTATGAACGATGATATGGCAAAACTCATCATAAACAGAAAACTAAAAGAACTTTCTGAAAAACTTGCTGCAAAGAACATCACTTTTTCAGCCGATGACAGTGCAAAAGAACTTATTTCCAAAAAAGGAATCAGTGTGGAATTTGGTGCACGTGAGGTTGACAGGGTTATAAGAAATGAAATAAATACTATGTTTGTGGATGATATTCTCTTTGGATCGCTCAAAAACGGAGGTTCTATTTTCCTGACAGCACACGATGACAAATTTTCATATAATAAAGAATAAAGTATTCGCAAAGGATATTTCCAGCCTCTTAAGGTGGCGGGTTCTATCCTTTCATTTATTTGGATTTGTATTTGTTATGGCGGATGACTATTATGTATTTTCATATGCATTAACACCTGTTTTGGAAAACAATACCATAACGTATGCATGTATATTTTTCTGTAACAACTTTCTTGATGTAAACGTGTGAAAATATATTCCTGACAAATATCTGCCGGAAAATTTTGATGCAGGTCAGTTTAACACGTATAAAAAAATTTTGAATAAAAAAGGATAATAAAATATGAAAAAAAATGTTTTTATAAGTGTATTTCTTTTTGTAGCCGGTGTTATAGTATTATGTATGTCGACCAGATCAGTCATTGTTTCACTTACAGGTGAGAAAATAACAGCAACTGTAGTAAGTATGGAAGCATACAACGATTTCTTCTTTGATACAACTTTTCGCTATAAGGATGCATCCGGTGAGGAAAAGGAAGAAACACTTAGTACAGAGATAGGGGATGAGCGATATTTTATTGGCGGTGAAGTAACATTAAAGCTGACAAAAGACGGAATCAGCGTGGCTGAAAACGGGGATACTGTTGTATGGGCTGTACTTGACGTTGTCGGTCTTGCACTTGTCATCGGCGGTGTGTATATATTTATTAAACGTGATACGATTGTGATTCGTTAATTATTCAAAAAAAGTCTGGTTTATGCTTTGTTAATGACATATATATTAAAAAACTAATAGTAGTGATAAAATAATGGCTTAGACATAAAACAATATCTTTTAGTAAAATATGACGAAAATATGTCGAAAAATAGGATAATAAAGAACATAAGTTTTTCATCGGACGATAACGCAAAAGCGCTTGTTTCCAAAAAAAGGTATCAGCGTGGAATTTGGTGCGCGTGAAGTTGACCGTGTTATAACAACGCAGAGCTTTGAAGGAATGAAATAAACACCATGTTTGTTGACGAGATCCTTTTCGGTTCACTGAAAAACGGAGGTACACTTGAACTTTCAGCAGAAGATGATTCTTTCAGCTTTAAGGCGGAACCTCTGAAAAATAATAAAGAATAATAAAAAACAGGAGAGATTAATAATTTATGGTTGAAATCACATTTTGGGAGTTATTGGCGGTTTTCTCGATTATCTGGGTAATAATAAGATCAAAGAAATGGGTAAAAAAAGATACATCAGTTTTAGAGGAAGTAAAGATGGCTGTTCTGTATATTTATCTTGCAGCTATGATAAGAATAGTTAATTTCCCGATGGAGAAAGTAAACGGAAAACTCGGAACGATGAAATTTGATGCATCAAAGCTTATCCCACCGTGGATAAATCTGGTTCCGTTAGTACATATGTTTGACGTGTACGACGGCTGGATAATAAATATTCTCGGAAACATTTTTCTTTTTACTCCGATAGGCCTTATCTGGCCATGGTGCTTTAAGGAAATTGACAACATTAAAAAAACTATTCTCGCAGGCTTCGGCTTTACGCTTTCAATTGAAGTTTTTCAGCTGTTTTTCTATGAGCGATGCAGCGACGTTGACGATCTTATCTTAAACACAACCGGTGCAGCGATCGGAGCTGTGATTTTCTTTGGATGCAAAAAATTAAAGTCTCGAAAACAGAAAAATATAGCAGCGTAATAAAAAACTCCTCAGTAAAGTGATATGTACCATCTTTACTGAGGAGTTTTTTTATCAAGTTTATTATACATATTATCTTCTGATAAAGCCAAAACTAATCATCATCCTGACAGCGCATCATTTGCCAGTAGTGGAATGCCGCAAAACATATCCCTCCGGTAAGTATTGTATTTCCTATTATTGTAATTGTATCACTGAAACTGAATGTACCTGTAAAAGCATGGCTGCAGGCAGCATAACTTTTGATTTTCCGTTTTTGATGCCATAGAAAATCAGAACCGTCAATGAAATGGTAAATACAGTACGGTCAATTACCGTCATGATCTGAAAAGATAATATATCCGATGCGGCTTTGCCTGAGCCAATAAGTCCCAGACATGAGATCGCTGAACCGAAGCCTTCATAGGCACTGTGTCCGATACCATAGGAAAGTGTGTTTCCCTTACGGTCATAAGAGGTGAGAAAAAAGCGAAGCATCAGGTATTTTGTTCCTTCTTCAAGGATACCGAACAGTATTCCCTGCATAATATAACAACACAGAGGATATCCCCCGCCTCCGCAGGCGGCGGGTTCTATCTGACCAAACAGTCGGAGTACAATCTCCGACTGAGCGGGAACCGATTCTACGAATCGCCTCTGCTTGTTAAAAGCAGAGCTTTGAAAAGGTCAGCAGATCATCAGTCATGAACAGTGAACGAATTAAAGCTCCTGTTATAAATGCCGGAAAGCATGCAATAAAGGCAGCCAAAGCAGGAACTACTCCGGAATCAAATTTCTTTTTGAAAAACCAAAGACAGAACAACGGAACAAAAAAATTATTAAACCTGCAAGAAAACAGCTAAGATCGAGCATATCATCATCTCTTTTGTAAAAATATTATTATCATATTGAAAATCTGTCATCTGATTTATAAATAAATTATACAGTCTGTTCCGAATGCTGTCAATTTTATTTTGAAAATTCTGAAAACAGGTCGTAAACATTGTTTTACTGACGTCTGATGAAAATGTGAAACGTAAAAAACTATTGACTTATTTACAAAATATGTTATATTTATAAGTTGACACCATCAAAATGACAGGAGGAGTGAACGGCATGATAGACAGAACAAAATTCAAAACAATATCAGAAAACAGAAAAGCAAAACACGAATATTTTATACTCGAAAGCTTCGAAGCCGGGATCGAACTTGTAGGTACTGAGGTCAAGTCACTTCGTCAGGGAAGCTGCAACCTTAAGGACAGCTGGTGTGCAATAGAAGACGGGGAGATGTTCATTAAAGGA
>JAZUJY010000288.1:0-2277 GCA_045643005.1 Oscillospiraceae bacterium
GGCAACAGCATTTACTTTTATAGATTAAAGCTTTTTCGTCGGTCAAGCCGAGGTATATGACTGCGGACAGTCCGTAAACCGTTGCTTCGCTCGGTTTACTGCTTCTTACGGGGACTCTGTCCCCCTCGTACACCCCCTGCAAGGGAGCGAGCTGCTCCCTTGACCCCGCAATATGCGGCTTCGCCGCTTGTATATTTTTTTAAATGCTGTTGCCGTGTTTATGCTCCTTTCAATTATTGACTTTACACTCTTAATATGGTATAATATGATATATCAGATAATCAGCACTTGCGATTATGTATCGTAAAGTCTGATAATAATGTAAAGTCTGATGAAATAGAACTTTTTATGCATATATGATACACCGATGATTTACAAATGTCAATAGTCTGACTGCTGATTTTCTGTTTCACACAAATGATATGGAGATGATTATATGAATTATGATGCTTTTAAACAAAAATGCAAGGAGAAAGGTTACTCTGCAAGCAGACTTGTAACTGAACTCGGCATAAGTAAGAGTAATATAACCAACTGGAAGAACGGCGGCAATCCAAGCTATGACATACTGATAAAGATGGCTCAGACACTGGAATGCAGTGTAGGTTATCTTCTCGGAACAGAGGATGAAAGCCATGGTGCAGGCGCTACAGTAAGCCATGCATTAAGGAGCATTAAGTCTACTCCGGCAAGAACGATCTCCCTCAGAAGCAGTAAGACTTTACAGGACAACTATCTGAATGAAATTGCTGTATTTGCAAACAGCAGTATACTGTTTTTATGTGGCACCGAGAAAAAGTTCATTCAAACTGAACCGAACAGACAAAAAGTTGAAATAAGCGAACGTGGAAAAGATAAACTGATTTCCATATTTGATAATGTTAATGATAATCCGATTATTTCAAATATTCAGATGCAGCTCAGCAGAATTATTCTTCACAATCTGGGTGTAACATCAGCGGAGCAGATTTCTGATGAGTTTTTAAGCAGCAAAGCTGATTTCATACTCAATGATAAAAAACATAAGGATAATCTCAGGAACTACCCATTCAATCTTTCCGACCTTCTCACACTGGGAGATCTCTTTGATAAGAGCCTTAAATACATGATTTCAGGCTTGGAGTAATATAGGGCATCTCTAAAAACCCATTTTGAGTAAGAAAAAACAGATAGGTACAGTAGATGCAAGAAAAGCCATTGAAGGCGTGTTTTCGCACTACGAGAGGGCTTGACGCAGCAGATGCTGCGCATAGCTGTTTTTTCTCAGAAGGGGTTTTAGAGGTGCCCTATAGTACAAATGGGTGCAACTGATGTGAAAGCTGTTGAGGAACTCAGCAAGCTTCCAAACACAGAAATCAAGGTTTCATACGATACTCAGAGAACACGACTTCACGCTAAATCATACGGTTTTTATCGTGATACAGGCTTTACAACTGCTTATGTCGGATCTTCAAATCTCTCAAGTCAGATGGCGGTTGTTTGATATGACACGATTAAGCAAACCCGACGAAATGGAAATGATGGTTAAGGTTGTTATGAATTGTCTTAGTAAATAAAAAATAACTGATATGAATATAAAAGAGAAATTAAAGAAACACAGTAAAAAAACTATATCACTGGAAGAAATAAAGGAGCTTTGCAGAATAACAGAGACTTCGGAAATTTATCCGATAGTAACTGATTTATGCAATGGTGGAAACCTTGTTCCGGTGAAAAGCTATGGTGAAAATGGAAATAAAAGATACCCGTTGTATATGAAATACAGAATAGTTTTTTCTGATGATACTGCCGAAACAGAACAGGAAATAGGAATTCTTCACCCGCAGCTTCTGGAAAACGGTTATCTGAAAAATCACATTGACAAATATTTAAAATACCGTAAAGAGATTCAGATTTTGAATAGTTTCCTTTTTCAGAATAATGATTTATCTGTTTCTGTTTCAAAAAAAGAACGTTCATTTGAGATATTTAACGAGGAAAAAATGCTTGAAAATTCAGAGTTTCTGAACGTGCTTGCCAAAATAGGAATAAATGAAGATACTCTTGCATTTTATAATACTCCCGAATATTGTTTTCACGACTATATTCCAATAAAAAAAGATGAAATGACAGTATTGATTCTCGAAAATAAAGATATATGGTTTAATCTGAGAAGAATGATGTTTGAAGAATCAGCATCTGTAATTTTCGGAACAAAAATAGATGGTGTTCTTTATGGTGAAGGAAAGAAAATTGCAGGAAAAAACTATCTTTCTCAATACTGTGAATATATGAATT
>JAZUJY010000289.1:0-1584 GCA_045643005.1 Oscillospiraceae bacterium
GATCTTGTAACCGGAAGACAACTTCTCTGTTGACTTAGCCTGAGAAGCTGTGTTAACGTTGAGCATTCTGTTTGAGTTCATTGCCTGTAAATTGTGCTGTACTACCATATTGTTTCCTCCTTGAAATATTCCGCCGCATCCTTGTGGCTATTGATAGTGTTTGTGTGATCGCATTAAGGTTTCGCATGCAACCCTACATAAATCACCAGTTACAGTAGGGATTTCCTCCCTTGTACCTATTATATCGGACTTTAGTCCTAAATGTTAACCCTCTAGATAGAAAAACTTTTAAGAGATTATCAACTTGTGCATTGCAATAATACTTTTATCATATGAAGAACCTGGGTCAATTATTTAAAACAGAAAGTTTCGAATACTTTTCAGCCAATATTTCACAACATTCCATATAATTCTTCAAATAATTCACTTCACTTTTCTCTGTATATTTTATATCAAACGCTTCCTCTGGAAGTCGAAGTATATATCGTTCTACAGAAAGATCATCCTCAGAAAAAGGCTTTAGATATCTCATACAAAACAGCCACATATCATCAAAAGAAAGCGACTCTCCTCGCTTAATCTTATCGTACATCTGTCTCCATTGCGTTCCATCCATCTCGTTCCTATTATAAACAGCTAAATAAGATGTCCATCCAACTAAAGCTTTCGAAATCAATTGACTCTCTGATCTACATGGGTAATGATTCATCCTTATTCTGCGTACAGCCTTAATTCCAACCGATTCATCAGCAAAAGCCTCATGATTGCCTTGTGTGATAGCAAATTCTCGGCTATTAAAAGCTTTTCTTGGTATTATCACTTTAGTAAATGTATTCAAGGAATCAGAAAAACACACTTGCATTCTTTTTGCAAAGGATATTTCAAGCATGTCATCCGCGTCAGTAGGGAAAAACACTCTCCATTTAATATAGTAAATATTATTATCAGGAAGGGTCTCCAAAACTGATTTAAGAGAATGCCCTCCATCAGTCGAAATAATCTCATCGTCATCAATTGGAATAATATAATCCGGATCATATTTTTCTGACACATATTTTATAAGATTACTCATTTTAGCAGACTGATAATATCCTATTTCCTCATCCCTAATTATCTCGATATTATAGCCCTCATCTACCAAACTGTTTAAAATGGAAATAGTATTATCCGTGCACATATTATCCAGAAGTACGAAAGAATCTACTGAAAAAGCATTAGCTCTAATAAATGTCTCAATTACATCTTCTGAATTTTTAATCATTCCCACCGCTATTATATTCATTGTCTGTCTCCATGTATATGATTTATATATCTGAATATAGTATATCAAATATTTTTAACACAATAAAGGCGGGGCCGCGGCCCCGCCTTTGGTTGTACATGTACAAATCATACAAGATTGGGATACTTAGATTACAGGAGTGAAAGAACTCCCTGGTTAGACTGGTTAGCCTGTGCCAACATTGCCTGTCCTGCCTGAGCAAGGATATTGTTGTTAGCAAATTTAACCATCTCTGTAGCCATATCTGTATCACGGATAGCAGATTCAGCTGATGTGGTGTTCTCTACTACGTTGTCTAAGTT
>JAZUJY010000290.1:0-5657 GCA_045643005.1 Oscillospiraceae bacterium
CAGTCTGCTTGCATAATTTCCGCCATCCTGCACAAAAACTCCTTGACATACGACAGTATGCCTGCGTCGTTTTTATGCAGTCTGACGAAAATTCTGCCTGCGCATTCTGTACGCCAGACTTAATCAGTGTTTCCTTAAAAAAACATGTAACCTTTATTCTCATACGTCGTGTATATAGATAGAAGAGCTCTTTCAGGGATACATATTTCAGTTCACAGATCAGTGTTCCCGTAGAAAAATATGGAAGGAGAATCCTATGGAGGATAATCAAATACTTGAACTATATCAGTCACGCTCAGAAAATGCAATTGCTGAAACAGAAAAGAAATACGGAAAATACTGCTTCTCTATCGCATACAATATTCTTCATGATAAGAACGAAACAGAAGAATGCGTAAATGAATCATTTTATAAAACATGGAGATCCATTCCGCCTCAGCATCCGTCAAATCTGGCGACTTTTATAGGGAAAATAGTCAGAAACACAGCGTTTGATGCTTATGCTGCTGCGAGAAGGTTAAAACGCGGAAATGGTGAAATGGAGCTTATACTTAACGAGCTTGCCGAATGTGCAGGAAGTGATGATGTGGAAGCAGAAACAGACAGAAAAGAAGCAGGGAAGGCCATTCTGAATTTTCTTGATTCAGTAGATGTAAACAAAAGAAGATTATTTATATTAAGATACTGGTACGCTCTGCCAATAAAAGAGATCGCAGAAAAATACGATATGAAGGTCAGCAACGTTAAAGTAACACTTCACCGTATGAGAGAACAACTGAAAAAAGAACTTGTAAAACAAGGAATTTTCTGAAAGAAGGGTTAAAAATGCAAAAAAACGAAAAATTATTTGAGCTTCTCGGAGAAATACCGGATGAATATCTTGAAGATGCACAGAACAGCAATTCAGTAAAAATAAAGAAAAAAACAATAAGCATTAAAACGATCGTATCAGCCGCAGCTGCGATTGCATTGATTATTTCTGTTCCTGCAGTTTTAAAGCACAGTATTAAAAAACCTCAAAATAATAAAGATGATCCAACATCATCAGTTGTCAGTGACATATCAGCAGTAGAAAATTATCTTTCATGCGGAACCGGACCTGAAAGACCGGCGGACTACTCACCGGATAAAAAATATGACTACTGCGATCTTAACGCTGTTGGTCTGAATAACGATCCGGAAGTAAGCTATGCAGAATATCAGATACGAACAGTTTTTGCTGATCAGGATCTTGCTGAACAGATCATAAACGACATGTATGATCTTGAAGATGAGTTTTTAAATGAATACGGTAAAAAAAGAACGGATTCTGATGTTGTCTGTTCAGTGGACGGTATTGTAAACGGCTATGCTTTTATTACAGTGTATATAGATTCTATTAAAACATTTTCCGGAAAATGCATGGTCTATGATCTTCTCTCAAGAAAAAAAATAGATAAAGAGTCTGATCTGTTTTATTCCGGAGAGGATTATCTTTCAGAAATCAGTAAAATACTTGAAGAAGATTCTTTTATTCTTGACACATCCAAACCGATCAGATTTAGTGACAGCGCTATTATCTGTTCAGGAAAATCAGTTGAAGATGAAAACATTGATGACAACCATTATTTATATTTTGATCAGCATCCGGAAATGTATGATCTGATCATTACAAGCAGATATGCAGATTTCTCTGATATTATAAAAAATGAATATTATGCCGTTGATGATCATGCTGACTGGTACTTCCCGACAACAACAACAGTTCCCGACGGTTACACAATAAAATGCAATACTGTTTCATCCAGATTTTACACAAAACAGGAAATAGAAGAAAGAAATGAAATACATCTTGGTCACTGCAGGGATTTCTTAAGTTGTTTGTCAGAAGATTTTATAAATGATCTGCCTGAAAATACAGTTGTACAGTTATATGATATAGGGGAAGACGGCAGAAATGTAAATGACTTATTCCCTGATGTAATACTTTACGGATATGATACTTCTGTCGCTTATACATTTGATACAGAAAATAAAGTAATAGTCGATTATAAACTGCTTTGCCCCGAATGGGAAAACTATATAGAATCATACTTTGACAGTTCAAGACAAGCGATTTCAGATAAACCGGAACCTTTAACAAACATAGATACGACAGATCTGAATGAATATACAGTTGAAGACTGGTACCCGTACTGGGACTATCAACTTCTGGAAGGACCTGATGAGAACGATGACGGAAGCATAAAAAAAGCTGCATTTATCTATGTTCTGCGTAATATAAATACAGGAGAAAAATTATATGCTGTGTTACGTATTCCTTATGATAAAATATATAAACCTTATCTTGATTTTCAGGTAAACAAATTCTCTGTCTTTGATTCTCTGACTTTTTTAGACGCTTAAAAGATACTTTTAAAAACGTGCCAATAATAGTGAAAATAATTAAATATCAGCTGTTTCCTTCAAATAAGCGAAACAGCTGATTATTTTTTACATTTATTCAGTTTTCATCGTATTCGTCTGCGCAGATATGAAAGACTCTTTTCTTGTAAAATATTGTGGTATAAAACATTTTCCATTGACAGCAAACAATTTGTATGATAAACTGTCACTGTGTTACAGATGTACACTTTAACTTATTACATCATAAAAACAATAAGTGTTGCCTATACACATGCAGGCTATCATTCCTTTTGTTCGGGGTGCAATTATTTTGCTCATGAGGAAGTGATTTTTTGAATATCTTTGCATTTCAGCAAATGATTTGATTGAAAAGAGGAAATTATGAAAAAATTCAAAAAACGAACTGCCTCAGCAGCGGCTTTGCTCGTATGCTTAGGTCTGAGCTTTGATCAGGTGAGTCTTTTATCTGTAAATTCGGCAGACAAAAACACATCAGAAATGAAAAAGATCATTATCGAGGATCATTTTACACCTTCTGAAAACATCAAAAATATGAATTCTAATATTCTGAAAGAAGATATTTGCAACGATCTTGGAAGTATAAGATATGACAACACCATTCAGTCAGTCTCCTTTTATAATTCTGAGAACGGGAAAATATCTTTTGTTTTGCCTGAACTGAATAAAGCATACAGTTATCAGCTATATTCAAGATATAACGACGAAGGTTTTAAAAAAGCTCTTGACATTAACGAAAAAAATTTTTCAGCTGAATTACCTTCATATGTGGTAACTGCAGATTTTATGATAGTAAAAGAGGATGATGAACACATAAGAACAAAAAGTAAGATCGTTACTTTCAGAAAAAATGATGAATACTATGAAGAAGTATCTGTCGACAGTGATGAAGATATGATACCGGACTCTTATGAGGTCATAGAAGGGACCGATCCGTACAATGCTGACAGTGACGGCGACGGTTTTTCAGATGGTTATGAATTTCTGGTTTTATATACTGATCCTCTGAAAAAAGAAAAAAATAAGGATTCTGACAGAGACGGACTTAAAGACAGTGAAGAAATGAAGCTTAAAAGTGATCCTTATCTGAAGGATACAGATTTCGACGGTAAATCAGATAAAAAAGATAAAGATCCTTTAATAACCAACAAGAAAATAAAAAATGACCTTAACGATTCAATAACTATACATACAGGCAGGTTCGACTGCATTGAGAGAGAAACACCTGAAAACAGAGAATGCAGTGAAAAAATAAGCTGCATCCTGAATGGTAATATAAAACTTCAGAAAGTCGGAAATAAAAGTACAGTTTTTCTCTACAGCAGTGAAGGAAAATGTTCTGCCATGATAACTTCCGATGGAAACGAAAACATCGTAAACACTTACAGCTATGACAGTGATAAACTTAGTTCTGTAACACATAACAGAAACAGATATGATTTTTCATATGATGATGACAACGAGCTTTCGAATATTTCAGTCGGAAATTATATTCTTTACAGTAAAGAAAGAAAAAATGAATTTGCCCCGTCAAACAAAGAAAATACAGGTAAACCAACTCAAAACGTTTCGGAAAACAATTATGAAGCTTTTATCCCTGAAAACATAAAATACAATTTAACAAATTCGGAATATGGTCCTGAAAACATTACCTATGCTGACGGAAAAACCCTTGATTACAAATACGACAAAAACGCCGAGATAACGTCAGTTTCTGAAAATTCACATAAAAGTGCATCCTATGAATATGATGCCTCCGGTCAGCTTATTCGTGAAAACAACGCAGCCGCCGGTAGTACATATCTGTATTCATATGACAGCTGTTCAAATATATTATCAGTAACAGAATACGAATACACTGAAAAAGAACCAAAAAAAATTACATCGAAAACATCTTTCGAATATACAGACGGCTCATGGAACGATCTGCTTACTTTTTACAACGATCAGAAACTGACATACGATAAATACGGATGTCCGCTTGGATACAGAGATGGTATGAAGCTTGAATGGGGAGAAGAAAAAAAACTCAAAAGTATAAGTTCTGAAAAAAACGTGACCGAATATACATACAATGATGCTGCACAGCGTATCTCAAAAAAAGCAAACGGCAAAGCTACTCAATATGTTTATGAAAATGAAAAATTGGTCAGTGAACTATCCGATAATGAGATCATCAGATATTTTTATGATGAGAGCGAAAATATACTCGGCTTTGAATATAACCAAAACAAATACTACTACGAAAAGAACGGTCTGAATGATGTCGAAAGAATAGTTGACACAGAGCATAATATCATATGTTCATACACCTATGATGCTTTTGGAAATATTGTTTTAACAGAAGGCGACACTAAAACAGCTAAAATTAATCCTTTCAGATACAGAAGCTGTTACTATGACGAAGAATCCGGCTTCTATTATCTGAATTCAAGATATTATGACCCGCTAACGAGAAGATTTATAAGCCCTGATGATGCGGAATATTTCGGGAAAAAAAGATCGGCTGCCGGTTATAATTTGTTTGCATACTGTGAAAACAACCCCGTCATGTACACTGATCCGACAGGGAACATGCTTTCCTTTAACAGATTTGGACGAATTTCAGGTACCTTTGAATTTGAACCGGAATATGACGAGAGCAAATGGAACGGATTTCGAAGATTAAAGTCAAACTGCTACGGCTACGCCTTGAATATTTTTGCCAATGACAGATCATGGGGACCGGATCAGTATATATCACTTGATCCCGGAACACTAAGCGGAAAAAGTTTTCCTCTGCAGAATGGAGAAACATGGGGAGAGAAGATAGTTAATGCAGTACTCGACGATATAGAGACCATAAACAGCGATATGTCTGCCTCAACCGGCCTGTATATGAATGCATGGATGTGGAAATACTCATGTCCGGTTTTTGATACCGGATACGATATCGCACTTGTTCTTGCAGTAAACGGAAACGAACTGACTGACTATCACTGGTACAGAAGCAACGGCAACGGAAAATGGTCACACAAAAGAGGTGCAACAAACGTAATTGATTTTGACGCATCCGGAAATACTATCGACGATCCGATGTATGCAGACAGAAATTATGTAAATATTAATTATAATGAATATGTAACGTCATTCAGGTTAAACTGGAGCTATATTTAAAAAAGCCAAACGACAACAATCACCTTTCTAATAACGTATTTGCGTTGATTGAAAGGCGATTCAAAGCTCTGTGTTGTTCAAAGCTCTGCTTTTAACAA
>JAZUJY010000291.1:0-21329 GCA_045643005.1 Oscillospiraceae bacterium
GAAGAAACAACAAAGGCTGCAGAAACAACAACAGCAGCTGAAGAAACAACAAAGGCTGCAGAAACAACAACAGCAGCTGAAGAAACAACCAAGGCTACTGAAACAACAAAGATAACTGAAGAAGTACAGGATGTTCCTGCACAGTTTGCGATCGGAAGTTATAACGAAGACGAAGAAGGAATAGAATTCCTTGTAAAGAATAATAAAGGTATCAGCTGTATGCAGGCTGAATATGAACTCAAGGGACCTGGTTCAGCAACAATCAAGAAGGTATGGCCTGACAGTACGAAACTTAAGGGTTCATGGGCTTCAAAGGAAGGCGTAGTTCAGTTCCTTTCAGCTACCGGACGTAATATTGCAGCTGAAGACGGTGCATTCGGATACTTCGAATTTGAAGGTCTTGAAGATGGTGAATATGAACTTACATTCAAATCAATTGAAGCTACTTCATATGATACTACTTTAGACAGACAGGTTAAATATATTTACAAAAATACAGTTGCAGGTAAATTCACTGTTAAAGACGGTGAGATAGTATCTTCAGGTGAATTTATACCGGCAGAAGTAGTTACAGAGGCAACAGAAGCTACAGCAACTGAAACTGAAGCTACAACAAAGGCTACCGAAGCTGAAACAACAAAGGCAACTGAAGCTACTACAGCAAACGCAAATGTTCAGGATGTTCCTGCACAGCTTTTTGTAGGAAAATATAATGAAGATGAAGAAGGTCTTGAATTAGTATTAAAGAACAATAAAGGTATAAGCTGTATGCAGGCATCATATACAATTTCAGGACCAGGAACTGCATCCATTAAAAAGGTATATCCAGGTTATGACTTTAAAGGATCATGGGCAACTTCTTCAAACGGAGTAGTACAGTATCTTTCTGCAAATGGAAGAAATATCAGCACTGGAGATGGTGCGTTAGGATATATCGAATTTACAGGTCTTGAAGATGGTAATTATACGATCACATTTAAAGATATAGAAGCAACATCATACGATGAAACAAGCGACAAACAGATCAAAACTGTTTATGAAGGAACTGTATCAGGCAAGTTCACTGTAAAAGACGGTGTGATAGTAGATTCATATTCAGAGGAAACAACGGCAACTGAAGCTGAAACAACAAAGGCTACAGAAGCTGAAACAACAAAAGCTACAGAAGCTGAAACAACAAAGGGCAATGATGAAGTTAAAGCTGTAAGCAAGAGATCAACAGTCGGAACAGAAGATGGTCCTACAGTAAAGGTTAATGCTGACAGCATTGATTCACTTAAGCCCGGCGATGAATTCCAGATCAAAATCGATATAACAGACAACACTAAGGGCTATTCATCACTTATTTCCTGGCTTGATTATAACAAAAATGTTTTTGAATTAGTTGAAAATGCAGGTGGAGATCCGGAAGTAAAGGGCTGGAAGAGAACAACACAGGCTACCGATACTACATTTACAAATTATGTTAAAGACGGTGCTGAAGACATCAATACTCTCGTAATCCTCTACTTAAACGCTGAATCTGTAAATGTTGAAGGTGAATGCACATTTGCTACAATAACATTTAAGGTTAAGGACGATGCAAAGGCAGGTACTTATGCATTTAATCTTGATGCTGATACAGACGGAAAAGCAGTATGCAACGCGCTTGACGAATATAAAATACCTTCAGTTCTCAGACCGCTTTACATCGGAGCAACTGTAAAAGTAACAGAATAATATTTTTGTGAAGATGCTTCACAAAAATTGTTTGCGATAAGCTTAATATGTAAAATAAGGACCGTACAACCATAAAGGATGTACGGTCCTTATGTTTTCATTAAAAAAGGATCCGAAGCAAAATCAATGCTTTGGATCCGTAATTTCAAAAAATCTGCTTTGAACTCAAAGAGGCGGGGGATATCCTCTGTGTTGTTCAAAGCTCTGCTTTTAACAAGCAGAGGCGATCCGCAGAATCGGTCCCCGCCCAGCCGGAGATTGTACTCCGACTGAGCGGAAAGATATCCCCCGCCGCCTGCAGAGGCGGGGGATATCCTCTGTGTTGTTATATGGATATTATTCTGAAGAGTTCTCGTCAGAGGCATTATTTTCCCCAGGTATTCTCTTCTTGAGCATAAAATCAATAAAGTCTGAATAGAACAATGACGGGTCATCTGTGATCTGTTCAGCTATCATTTCTGCCTGAGTTTGGGAATGAGTAAAAAGCTTCATGCTGACAAGAGACTTTTTGTCTTTTTTATCTGCTATGCTGAATAACAGAAAGCATCCGTTTTCTGCTTCTTCATATTTTACAGCAGCGGTAACGCTCTGAGTTTTGTGGGCTTTATACTGAAGAGCTGCATTCAGAATTCGTTTTCTGAATGACAGTTCAACATATTTTGAAAATTCTTTTACATAAGTGATTCCTTTTTCACTTAGGGAGAAATGAAATCTTCCGTTGTTTTTAGCTTTTGAATAGATAGTATCATTTACAAGAAGTTCATCTATGGCTTCGTTATAGTAAAAATAATTAAGTATTCCCGAATCTACCGAGATCTCATAAAGTTCTTCCGAATCGATCCCGTTTTCAAGGTTGAAAAGAAGATAACAGATCAGAAGCTTTACTGAATTAAGGTCAGACGGCTGATAGTCCATGTTATAACCTCCTTTTGGGCTGATATCTGAGTATTCACAAGGTAATTTATCAGAAATTAGGATAGTCAAGAATATGATTTAAAATTGCTATGTTTGCAGCTGATTCAACACAGGGGACAGCACGCGGAACAATGCACGGATCATGGCGACCCTTTACCGTTATGACATCATTTTTGAGATTTGAGTAGTCAATGGTTTTCTGTTCTTTTCCTATAGAAGGAGTCGGCTTGATGGCAACTTTAAAGACTATCGGCATTCCTGAAGCAATCCCTCCGAGAATTCCGCCATGATGGTTTGTTCGAGTCATTACTCTTCCATGATCATCAACATAAAACTCATCGTTGTTCTGACTTCCGAGCATTTCAGCAGCTTTAAAGCCTGCACCGAATTCTATTCCTTTGACTGCAGGAATTCCGAAAACGAGCTGTGAGATCGTATTTTCAAGTCCGTCAAAGATCGGTGAACCTATTCCTGCCGGAACGTTGATGCATGCACATTCGATTATACCGCCGAGAGAATCAAGACAGTCATGTGCTTTTTTTACATCAGCGATCATTTTTTCTCCCTGGATATCATCGATAACAGGGAATTCCTTGTGTCTAACATTAATTATGTCATCACGTGAAACTGAAACATGATTAAATTCTTTGTCTTTGATACCGTGTATGGAAGCGATATGGGCACCGGTGTAAATTCCCCTGCGTTCGAGTATCTGACCGCAGAGAGCACCTGCAAATACAAGAGGTGCAGTAAGTCTTCCTGAAAAATGGCCGCCGCCTCTGACGTCGTTAAATCCCTGATAGCGTTTAGCACCTGTGTAGTCTGCGTGTCCCGGTCTTGCAAGTGACTGAACGTTTTTATAGTCACCGGAATGCTGATCGGTATTTTGGATCATCGCACACAAAGGTGTTCCGGTCGTTCTGTTGTTGAGAACGCCTGACATGATCTGCGGAAGATCCTGTTCGCTTCTTGAAGTTGAAGTTTCGTTTTTCTTAGGAGCACGTCTTGACATAAAAGCTCTGAGCTCCTCTGTTCTTATATATTCTCCCGATGGAAGTCCGTCGATGACTACACCGATCGCAGGTCCGTGGGATTCTCCGAAAATTGATATAGAGATGCGGTCATGCCATAATGATGCCATTGTGTACATTTCCTCCTAATTTTTTGTAATCCGAAAGAAAATCCGGATATGATTTTTTTATTGATTCAAACCCTTTAATGATAACTTTGTCGCTTGATGCTGTTGCTGCGATTGCTGCGGCCATTGCTATACGGTGATCGTTAAAGCTGTCAACGGTTCCGCCTTTAAAGCTTTGTACCGGAGATATAGTGAGACCGTTGTCGCTTTTTGTTATGCTGCCTCCGAGATCTGTGATCATTTTTGCAGTTGATTCGAGACGGTCACTTTCTTTTAGCTTTAATCTTTCAGCGTTAGTAATATATGTTATGCTTCCTGAAAGTGAGCATAAAACAGAAAGTATCGGAACCAGATCCGGTATATCGGACGCATTTATCGTTATAGGGTCAAAAACGCCTGTCTTTTTATTATAGCATATACGTTCTGCTATTTCAATGATTTTCTTGTCACCCTGTGCAGAACAGGACGCGTCAGGGAGATTTTCAAAGTCAATATCGTTTCCGATCGCGTTTGCTGCTATGAAAAAAGCAGCCTGTGAGAAATCAGCTTCAACCGTATAATCAGCCGGTTTGTATTTCTGATCTCCTTTTATGAAATATCCGTTTTCTGTTTTGTTTATCATGATCCCGAATGCTTTGAGACAATTGATCGTTATGTCGACATATGGTTCGGATTCAAGATGCGATGTCAGAATTATTTCAGAGTCACCGCTGCAGAGAGGAAGACTGAGAAGCATACCTGTGATAAACTGTGAAGATACATTTCCTTCTATCTCAAACCTTCCGCTTTTAAGCTTTCCTGAAACAGAAAAAGGCATTGTGCTGTTGTAGTCAAATACGATCCCTTTTTTTGAAAGTTCTCTTGTATAGATATTTATCGGTCTCTGCGGAAGACGGCCTTTTCCGGTAAATTCGGCAGCTGTTCCAAGTGCACAGGCAACAGGGATCATAAATCTGAGCGTTGAACCGCTCTCACAGCAGTCGAGTACTGCAGATGATGAAGGTGTTTCTATGCCTGATACAAGAACATCATTTCCTTTTGTTTCAAAATGAGCACCAAGTGCTGACAGAGTATCAATGGTGGCGCTGATATCATCGGACATGCTGATGTTTTTTACATAGGAATTTCCTTTGGCAAGAGCGGCACAAATAAGTGCACGGTGGGAAATGCTTTTTGAAGAAGGGATCTTTACTTTCCCGTTCAGTTTAGAGGGAGTTATGGTAATATCCATTTATAATTCTCCTTTATGCCTTCATAAAAGCTGAAAAATCAGAGAAAGGCATTTTTGAAATTTCTGATTTTCCTATTCCGCTGCATATTATTGCATTTATAAAAGAAGATTCACATTTTTTGTCGTTGCTGCAGAGCCCGAGGAGTTCATCGATGTCGGCTTCGCATGAAAGAGGAAGTGAATAGGATGTGATGACATTTTGAAGCATTTCAAGTGTTTCCTTGTCACAAATGCCTTTTTTCACTGCCTGTTCGGTGATCATGTTCATACCGATAGCAACGGCGCTTCCGTGTGTGTATTTTTCATAATGATAAAAGCTTTCAACTGCATGTCCCATGGTGTGACCGAAGTTTAGAAGCATTCTCTCGCCTTTGTCAAATTCATCCTTCTCGACTACATTGCTTTTGATGGTTATGCAGCGTGATACTATGTCGTCGATAACACTGAAGTAGCTGCTGCTGTTGTGTGATGCTATGATATCGAAAAGATGACGGCTTTTTATCATTCCGTATTTTATTGCTTCAGCCATGCCGTCTGATACGATGCTGTCGGATAGAGTCTTCAGAGTCAGCGGATCGCAAATGACAAGCTTAGGCTGTTTGAAGGCACCGATAAGATTTTTTCCGCATGGAAGATTTACTGCGGTTTTTCCTCCGACTGAGCTGTCTATCTGTGCAAGAAGTGTTGTAGGTATCTGTATAAAGTCTATTCCTCTGAGATAGGTTGCAGCTGCATATCCTGTTATATCTCCGGTAACTCCTCCGCCCAGCGCACACAGACAGTCGCTTCTTGATACATTGTTTTCGGCAAGAAAATTGTATATGTTTATAAGAGTTTCCATTGATTTGGATCTTTCGCCGTTTTTGAAGACGAATTTGCTAACGTTAAAGCCTTCGTTTTTTAATGAATGAATGACTGTTTCTGAATAAAGATTATCTACGATATCATCTGTTATTAAGATCATTTTTTTTGATTTTGTAACTTCAGAGGCAAGTTTTCCGCAAGACATAAGCAGACCCTGTCCTATAAGTACTTCATATGGTGTTGATGCATTTACTGTTATTTTTTCCATCCGGAAAGTCATTCCTTTCAATAGATTGATTTAAGCTGATGTTCATATACCGGTTCCGGTTAAAATTTATCTTCGAAACTGTGAACACATATATAATTATAATAGTAATGAAAATAAAAGTCAAATGTTTGACCACACGAATGTCAAACCTTATTCAAAACATGTTTTGTCAATGACAAATACAAACGGAGAACAGTCTCCCTTTCGGGAAAAGCTGATCGGTTCGTACTGCCGGCATCGGCATGCTGAGTCAATGATCAGTGAAATAAAGTGTTTTTGCCTTCTTCGAATGATCTGATACTTTTCCTTCTGTATGCTTAAAAGCGTCAAAAATACTAAAATAAATAAGGTATCACGGAGTAATTATGGGCATGCTTAAAAATTTTTTCTATTGATTTATAGCCATTTTGGTGGTATAATAATATAATGAGTAAATTGGCAAAATTTCATTATTTTCATGAGTACAAGGGGTGAAGGATACTATGACAAGAAGCATGACAGGATTCGGTCGTGAACGGATGCTTATCAACGGCAGGGATATCCTTGTTGAAATAAAGTCCGTAAATCATAGATACAATGAGATATATTCCAAGATAACAAGAGCTTATTCCTATCTTGAGGAACCGCTGAAAAAGCTTATTCAGGAAAATATTTCAAGAGGAAAGACCGAGGTAACTTTAAGCATTACCGATATTTCTTCAGCAAGCTCTGATGTCAGCGTAAATGCTGTTCTTGCAAAGGGCTACATAGAGGCTTTGAGAAAAGCAAATGAGGAACTTGGACTTATGGACGATCTGTCATTGTCAAGAGTAATGCATTTTCCTGATATTTATACAGTAGTAAGAGCTGAAGCGGATGTTGAAAAAATATGGGCTGACGTAAAGCAGGTAGTCGATGCTGCTGTTGCCAAGTTTGTTTCCATGAGAGAAACAGAAGGCAAAAAAATGAAGGCTGATGTGACATCCAGACTTGATAAAATAGAAAACATGGTCACAGATATTGAAAAAGCTGCTCCGGAAATGACAAAGCTCTACAGGGAAAAGCTTTTCCAGAAGCTGACCGAAATACTTGAAGATAAGCAGATAGATGAACAGAGAATACTCACTGAGGCAGCAATTTTTGCAGAAAAGACAGCCATCGATGAGGAAACTGTCAGACTTCGCAGTCATATCTCACAGTTCAGAGATCTTATTGAAAAAGAAGATATAGTAGGAAGAAAGCTTGATTTTATCGTTCAGGAAATGAACAGAGAAGCGAATACCATTGGTTCAAAGGTACAGAGCCTTGAGATCACAGGTATCGTTATCGAGATAAAATCAGAAATAGAAAAAATTCGTGAGCAGATACAAAACATTGAATAAGAGAGGTAATCTTTAAATTGAAGCTTATTAATATAGGTTATGGAAATATGGTTTCGGCAGCAAGAATAATATCCATTGTCAGTCCGGAATCAGCTCCGGTAAAAAGGATCATTCAGGATTCAAGAGACAAGGAAATGCTTATAGATGCAACATGCGGCAGAAGAACAAGAGCTGTCATCATAATGGACAGTGAGCATGTTATTCTTTCTGCAGTTCAGCCTGAAACAATTTCATTCAGATGCAATGCGGAGAAAGGAAATGAAGAAGATGAATAAGGGAATTCTTATCGTAGTTTCAGCTCCGTCCGGATGCGGAAAGGGAACCATCCTTGCAGAGATACTCAAGGATGAAAGCTTTTACTATTCAGTATCTGCAACTACAAGAAGCCCGAGACCCGGAGAGCAGAACGGCATAAATTATCATTTTCTGACCAGAGAACAGTTTGAGGAAAAGATAAACAGTGACGGAATGCTCGAATATGCCGAGTACTGCGGAAATTATTACGGAACGCCGAAGGACAAGGTCCTTGAGAAGATAAATGAAGGAAAAAATGTTATTCTTGAGATCGAAGTTCAGGGAGCCATGCAGATCAAGAAAAAATGTCCCGAAGCGCTGTTTGTTTTTATAGCTCCTCCGTCGGTGTCTGAACTTAGAAACAGACTTGTAAACCGAGGAACAGAAAGCACGGAAGTTATTGAAAAGCGTGTTTCTGAAGCTGCACATGAGATAAGCTTTGCAGAAAAATATGATTATGTTATCATAAACGATGATCTTGATACTGCAATAAATGATTTTAAAGCAGTAACAAGAGCAGCTTTGCTCACAGCAGAAAATCAGAAAAATATTATTGATGAGGTGTTGAAGAATGCTTAGACCAGCTATTACTCAGATTATCACAAAAAATGAAAGTTATTATTCTCTTGTTATCGGTGTTGCAAAAAGAGCAAGAGAGATAGCAGACGAGCTTTATGAAAAAGGTGAGATCCTCAAGGAAAAGCCGGTTAAGACAGCTGTTGAAGAATTTGCAAGTGGAAAGTACAAGCTGGCTGAATATTCTGAAGAGGAAAATGATAAAAACAAATAATGCAGTCTGAACAGTTAGTCAGAACAGCATATGTTGCTGTAGATAATGTATCTTTTTTTGTTGACAGACTTTTTTCATACAGTATCCCCGACGAGCTTTCAGACAAAGCAGTCCGCGGTGCAAGAGTTCTTATATCTTTCGGACGAGGCGGGAAAAAAAGAACAGGGCTTATTATGCATGTGTCGGAAGAAATTCCGGAATATACATTAAAGCCTGTTTCTTCTGTTCTGGAAAATGTTCCTCTGATCAATGAAGAAATGATGAACATGATATTATGGCTCAAGGAAAATACATTCTGTACATATTTTGATGCCGTAAAAACCATTATGCCTTCAGGCATGAACGTTACCGTAAACGATAAATATTATCTTTCGGAAGGCGGTGTTCAGAGCTCACTGAAGGAAGATGAGCTGAATTTATACTGCTTTTTAAAAAATGCCCAGGGGAAGCGTGAATTTGATTCAATTTTAAACTGTGAAAACGATCCTAAAAAGGCTCGTGTCATTGCTTCGCTTGTTGAAAAAGGTTTTTTAAGAAAAGAAAGTTCAGTTCAGCGAAAGATCAATGACCGCTTTATCAAAATGATAAAGCTCAGTGACCATTTTGTTAATAATAAGACTTATTTTAAGGTAACTCCAAAGCAGCAGCAGGTCATTTCGCTTCTTGAAACGAGAGATCATATCAGTGCAAAGGAAGTTTGCTATCATTGTACTGTTACTATGGCTGTAATAAAAAATCTTATAAAAAACAACATAGTCACCGAATATGAGGTCGAGGATCTGGGAATTGATGAGACCGAAGCCGATACAAATGCACTTGATTCAATAGTACTTAATCAAAAGCAGCAAAATGTTTGCGACACAGTCTTTGAACAGGTCCATTCAGGCAAACCCAAATGTTTTCTCCTTCACGGAGTAACAGGAAGCGGTAAAACTTCGGTTTTTATCAAATTGATAGAAAAAACTCTGAGTGAAGGAAAACAGGCACTGTTACTTGTACCTGAGATCTCACTGACTCCCCAGGTCGTATCGAAGTTCTGTAAACTGTTCGGAAACACGGTTTCTGTTATTCACAGTGATCTTACTCCGACACAGAGACTTGATGCGTACAAAAGGATCAGCAGAGGAATGTCAGACATAGTAATAGGGACAAGAAGTGCGGTTTTCGCTCCACTGTCAAATATAGGTATCATAATAATGGATGAGGAAGGCGAGAGGACCTACAAATCCGAGATGTCACCAAGATACAGTACAGCCGCTGTCGCAAAGGAACGCTGCAGAACTCATGGTGCAACACTTCTGCTCGGATCGGCCACTCCGTCGATCGAAAGCTATTATTATGCGCAAAAAGGTGTTTATGAGCTTCTGACACTTGATGAACGCTATAACAAAAGTGAACTTCCTCATGTTGAAATAATTGATATGAACGATGAGAGAAAGAATGGAAATGCAGGAGAATTCAGCGAGGTCCTCGTTCATGAGATAAACGAAAATCTCAAAAGAGGCGAGCAGTCGATACTTCTTCTCAACAGAAGAGGCTATCATACCGTTGTTTCCTGTGCAGCATGCAGCACACCTCTGTACTGTCCGAACTGCAGCATTCCGTATACATATCATAAAGTAAACAATTCTCTTATCTGCCATTACTGTGGAAGTATAACAGCCCCACCTGAAAAGTGTCCTTCATGCAGCGGAACCATATTCAGACAGATCGGTTTCGGAACACAGAAAATGGAGGAAGAAACAGCGGCACTTTTTCCTAAGGCAAAAATTCTTCGTATGGATGCCGACACAACTTTTTCAAGAGATTCATATGAGAAGCAGTTTAAGGCTTTTGCCGAAGGAAAATATGATATAATGATAGGCACCCAGATGATAGGAAAGGGTCTGGATTTTCCGAATGTTACGCTTGTCGGGATACTGTCAGTTGACAAATCCCTCTATGCAGGTGACTTCAGAAGCTATGAGAGAGCATTTTCCCTTGTAACTCAGGTCGCGGGCAGAAGCGGAAGAGGCGGGAAAAAAGGAAGAGCATATCTTCAGACCTTTCTGCCCGATCACTATGTGCTGAATCTCGCAGCAAATCAGAATTATCCCGGATTTTATGAAGAGGAAATAGTAGTTAGAAAAACTTTGATGTTCCCTCCTCTGTGCGATATTTGTGTTATCGGATTTTCTTCAGATGATGAAAATTCTGCTAAAAAGGCAGCAGATGCGGTTCTTCTGATTTCAAAGGAATTAATAGCAGAAACAAAAATAAAGATCCCTTTGAGAATTCTTGGTCCTACACAGTCGGGAATAGCAAAAATCAACGGAAAATATCGTTTCCGCCTGATATTCAAATGCAAAAACAATAAAGAACTCAGAGATTTTATCAGAAAAATACTGATGAAATACTCAGAACGAAGGGAATTTTCAAAAGTCAGCATTTTTGCAGATATTAACGGGGAAATAATGTAAAGGAAGAAGAAAAAATGGCAATCAGAAATATAGTAACACAGGAACAGGATGTTCTGAAGAAAAAATGCAGAACAGTTGAAAAATTTGATGAAAAGCTCTGGACACTTCTTGATGATATGAAGGAAACACTGTACAAGGCACAGGGCTACGGTCTTGCAGCTCCTCAGGTAGGTATTCTTAAAAGAATAGCAGTTATAGATGTCGGTGAAGGATATATAGAGCTTATTAATCCGGAGCTTTCCGATCCTCAGGGTGAACAGAGAGATGTTGAAGGATGTCTTTCATGTCCGAATGTATGGGGCTATGTAAAAAGACCATACAGTATTACACTGAAGGCTCAGGACAGAAACGGTGAATATTTTGAAAAGAGACTTGAAGGACTTTTCTGCAGATGTGCATGTCATGAAACAGATCATCTTGACGGAAAGCTTTTTGTTGAGCTTGTTGATGAATTTGTAAAACCTGACCCGGAGGAAGAATAATTTGAAAATAATATTTATGGGAACACCGGATTTTTCGGTGCCTTGTCTTAAAAAGCTCTGCCTTGAGGGACATGAGGTCGCTGCTGTATTCACACAGCCTGACAAGCCCAAGGGCAGAGGACACAAGATGCTTCCGCCGCCTGTAAAGGAGGCAGCTGCAGAGCTTGGAATAGAGACTTTTCAGCCTGTTTCACTGAAAAAAGGTGAGGATGCTGAAAAATCACTTGAAATAATAAAAAGTATCGCTCCCGATCTTATAGTTGTTGTGGCTTTCGGACAGATACTTCCAAAGGCAGTGCTTGACGCGCCTAAGTACGGATGCATCAATGTTCATGCTTCACTTCTTCCGAAATACAGAGGTGCTGCTCCGATGCAGTGGTGTATTCTCAACGGTGAGAAAAAAACCGGCGTAACAACGATGATGATGGATGTCGGACTGGATACCGGTGATATGCTTCTTAAAAAGGAAGTTGAAATAGGCGATAATGAGACTCTTTCCGAGCTTCATGACGAGCTTTCACAGACAGGAGCAGAACTTCTTATCGACACTATCAGAAGCATTGAAAACGAAACGATCACAAGAACTCCTCAGATCGACAGTGAGTCAACATATTCACCGATGATAACAAAGGATATGTCACTTATAGACTTTAACGCACCGGCTCAGGACATACATAACAGGATCAGAGCAATTTCAGGTTTTGCTTTTATTGATCACAAGAGGATCAAGCTGCTCGGTTCATGTCTGACAGGAAAAAAATCAGACGAAACACCCGGCACGGTGTGCCAGGCTGACGATTTTTCTGTGGTATGCGGAGACGGCGAAGTAATAAGATTCACTGAGGTTCAGCCTGAGGGCGGAAAACGTCTTAAAACAGCAGATTATCTCAGAGGAAATAAGCTGGAAAAAGGCACCGTTCTAAGATCAGAATAATAAAAAATCGGAGAAAAAAATGATCAATACCAGAAAAGAAGTTGTAAAACTTTTAAATAAAACGTTTTCTGAGAATTCATATTCAAATCTGCTTCTTGACAGTGTACTGTCTTCAAAGGAAGTAGCAGCTGATGATGGCAGATTTATTACAGCACTATATTACGGAGTGCTTGAAAGAAAAATAACACTTGACCACATTATCTCGGGATATTCATCGAAAAAACTGTCAAAGCTTGATGATACCGTATTGAATATTCTCAGAACAGGTATTTTTCAGTTAAAATATATGGACAGTGTTCCGGATAACGCTGCAGTAAACGAAAGCGTAAAGCTTGCCAAAAGCTTCAGGCTTGCAAGTGCATCCGGATTTGTAAATGCTGTGCTCAGAAATTTTATCAGGGATAAAATGAAAATAAAAGAGCCTGAGGATATTACAGAAAGGCTTTCGGTCATGTATTCAGTTGATCCTGATATTATCAAAGGTCTTGTTTCAGATTACAGCATGGAAAAAACAGAACTTTTTCTTAAGCGTACACTTGAAAAAACTCCTGTTTTTTTCAGAATGAACAATTTAAAAACAGACTTTGAAGAACTTAAAGCATCTGCAGGAAAAACTGAAATTCTGAGTAAGGATTTTCCTCCGTTATGCATGGAAGCGAAAAAAGGAAACATAATCCATACAAAGGCTTTTAAAAAAGGTTTTCTTCATATTCAGGATATAGCTTCGCAGACTGCCTGCTTCATGCTTGATGCAAAAGAAAATGATACTGTTCTGGATCTGTGCTCAGCACCCGGCGGTAAATCATTTACGACAGCTGAGATCATGAACGGAAAAGGAAAAGTACTTGCCTTTGATGTATATAGTCAGAGGGTGACTCTAATAAACGAAGGCGCTGCTCGTCTTGGGCTTGAAAATATTAAGGCCGAAACGGGCGATGCACTCATACACAATAAAGATCTTGAAGGAGCTGACAGAGTTATCTGTGATGTTCCGTGTTCCGGTATCGGAGTTATGAGAAAGAAACCGGAGATTCGATACAAGGATACCGGAGAATTTGAAGATCTTCCGGATATTCAGATGAAGATACTTGAGAACGCCGCATCATATTTAAAAAAAGGCGGGGTTCTGATATATTCAACATGTACACTCAGCAAAAAAGAGAATGATGAAGTTGTTGATTCGTTTCTCTCAAAAAATCCCGACTTTGAGGGCGTTGTTCTTCCTGAGATAGAAGGAGAGCTTAATGACGGCTTCAAACTCACACTTGGATTCGGTTCGCTTGACAGTGACGGATTCTTTATTGCAAAAATAAGAAGGAAAGAGTAGTTATGACTGAAAAAACTGATATTTTATCACTTACATACAATGAGCTTGAAGATATAGTGGTCAATGAACTAAATGAGAAAAAATTTCGTTCAGGTCAGATATTTGACTGGCTTCATGTAAAAAAGGTAAAAAGTTTTTCAGAAATGACTAATTTATCATCGGCATTTCGAACAAAATTGGAAGAAAGATTTTGTATAAAAAGTCTAAATATTGTTCGAAAGCTTGAATCTTCCATAGATAATACGGTAAAATATCTTTATGGGCTTTCTGACGGACATATTGTCGAATCAGTAGTAATGGAATACAGTTTTGGGCTGTCGATATGTGTATCTACGCAGATAGGCTGTAAAATGGGATGTGATTTCTGTGCTTCAACTATAGCAGGATTTGTCAGAAATCTTCTCCCGTCAGAAATTCTGCTTCAAAAATACGAAGCTGAAAGGGATCTGCAGAAAAAAATATCCAGAGTCGTGCTTATGGGAATAGGTGAGCCTCTTGACAATTATGACAATGTAATTCGCTTCATAAGGCTTGTCACAAATGAAAAGGGTGACAACATGAGTGAACGTCACATCACACTTTCAACGTGCGGTATCGTTCCAAGGATAAAGGATTTGTCAGAAGAAGATCTGAGTATAAATCTCGCTGTGTCACTTCACAGTCCTGACAATGAGTCAAGAAGCAAAATAATGCCTGTAAACAGAAAATACGGACTCGAAGAGCTTATTCCCGCCTGCAGGGAATATGAGAAAAAAACAGGAAGAAGGATCACCTTTGAATATTCAGTTATAGAAGGTGTGAATTCATCAAAGGAAGATGCAAAAAAACTGGCTTCTCTTTTGAAGGGCATGCTGTGTCATGTCAATCTTATCAGGGTAAATACAGTTAAAGAGCGAAGCTATTCATCCTCCGAAAAAAATATTGAAAACTTTAAAAATGAACTCGTAAAATCAGGGGTTAATGCTACTATCAGAAGAAGATTAGGGACTGATATTGAAGCAGCATGCGGACAACTAAGAAGGGAGTTCGAACGATCAAGGGGTGAGATGATTGAAGATAGTCAGTGAGTCAGATATCGGTCTTGTAAGGTCGGAGAATCAGGACACTGTAAACAGCGAAATGATCGGTGAGTCTGTTTTTGTCGTTTTGTGTGACGGAATGGGCGGTGAAAATTCCGGAAGGGATGCCAGCAGGATCATTTCAGAGGTTGTAATGAACAAATTTGTTGCAGAATATGAAGAGCACTCATCAGAGCAGAAAATAAAAGATCTGATGTTTTCTTCGCTTACTGTTGCCAATACTGTTGTTTACAATACAGCTCATGTTGAACCGGACAAATCAGGAATGGGTTCGACCTGTGTCGCTGCATTTGTCGAACAGGAGACAGATACTGCTTACATCATGAATGTCGGAGACAGCAGGGCTTATCTGTGTTCTGATGACACTATCAAACAGATCACTGTAGATCATTCATTTGTTCAGATGCTGATAAATGAAGGAAAACTGACTGAAGCTGAAAAAAACGATCATCCAAAGAAAAATATGCTGATCCGTGCTGTTGGCGTTGAAAAAAAACTGGAAATAGATTTTTTCAAGGAAAAGCTTGACGGAAAAAAGCTTCTTCTTTGTTCTGACGGACTTCATGGAAGCTGCTCAGACGAGGATATTCTTAAGGTTTTGAATTCATCTTCATTTGAAGATTCTGCTGTCAGATTAAAACAGCTTGCACTTGACAGCGGAGGAAATGACAACGTAACACTTGCAGTTGTTGTAAACTGCTGATATATATATGTTCTCATTGTTTTATGGGATACAGATTCAGGAGTGTTGATATAATGGACAAAAATATTGGCAAAAGGCTTGATGGGAGATATGAGATCCGTGAGCTTATCGGTACCGGCGGAATGTCCGATGTTTATAAGGCTTATGATATAGTGGAGCAAAATGTTGTTGCTGTAAAGATTCTAAAAAAAGAATTTGCTGAAAATGAAGAATTTCTGAGAAGATTCAGAAATGAATCAAAAGCAATAGCACTTTTGTCACATAAAAATATAGTTAAAATAATAGACGTAGGATTTACAAACAGGATCCAGTTTATTGTAATGGAATATATAGAGGGTATAACGCTTAAGGATTACATGGAGAAAGAAAAGATCCTTGACCGGAAAAAAGCAGCATTTTTTACGATCCAGATTCTGAAGGCTCTTAAACACGCTCATGAAAGAGGCGTTGTTCACAGGGATATAAAGCCGCAGAATATAATGCTGTGTCCTGATGAGACTATAAAGGTCATGGATTTCGGAATTGCAAAATTTGCAAGGGAAGAAGGACTTACAACAACGGCACAGGCAATAGGCTCAGTGCATTACATAAGTCCTGAACAGGCAAGAAGCAGTGCAACCGACGAAAAAAGTGATATCTATTCAGTCGGAATAGTATTGTATGAGATGCTGACAGGAAAAAAACCTTTTGACAATGAAAATCCTGTTTCGATCGCTTTGATGCAGATGCAGACAAAAGCAAGACGACCGAGAAGATTAAATCCTGATATTCCAAAGGGACTTGAGGAAATAGTATTAAAAGCAATAGAAAAAGATCCGGAAAACCGATATCAGACAGCTTCAGAAATGATAAAGGATATCGAAAGATTTAACGGGTCACCGGAGATCACATTCGGATACTACTATGAAGAAGAGGAAAAATCTATGGAAAATGATAATCGTAAAGACATTAACACAGAAAACAGCAAACCGGCAGTTCCTGCTGAAAAGGTTACAAGGATCAAAGCAAAGCCGAAGAGACCTGAGCCTGAGATAATAGGTGAGGATGATGACATCTATGAAACAGAATATGTTGAAAGAAGATCACTGTTTATCCCTATCCTTTCAGGAGTTGTAATAGTAGTTGTAATTATCGCCGTATGTTTCGTGTTCGGTATGGTTTATGATGCCATCGGCGGCGACAAATCCGACTATGCTGAATTTGACCTTGAAAACTATGTTGGATCTGACTTTACATATACAAAAGAAAAATATCTGTCACAGCTCAACTTTATAGTAGAAAACGAACAGTATTCTTCTGTTGCTCCAAAAGGACAGATCCTTACACAGGAGCCGGAAGCAGGAAAGCGAGTTAAGCCGGGTTCTGATGTTAAAGTTACCATCAGCCGAGGAAAAGAAAAGAAGCCTGTTACAAGTGTCGACTCAGGCTTTACCATAGATCAGGCAAAGGAACAGCTGACAGAAGCAGGCTTTGCCGTACAGGTAAAATACAGATATTCTGAAATTGAAAAAGATCATGTAGTAAGTACATATCCGCCTGCAAATGAATTAGTTGAAACAGGTTCCACTGTTATCGTCTATGCAAGCCGCGGCCCTGTAAAGACAATGGTTGCTGTTCCGGATCTTGTAGGTAAAAAGGAAAAAGAAGCAAAAGACACTCTTGAAGATATCGATCTTGTAGTTAATATAGTTGTTATAGATTCTGAAAAGCCTGAAGGAATAGTTGCTATTCAGAGCAATTCAAATCAGAAAATGCAGACAGGCGAAACAGTTACTCTTTATGTAAGCTCAGGCAAGCTTCCTACAGTAACTCATGAGATTCCGATCCAGTTCCCGCAAAATGCATCGGGAGAATTTGTTATAGATGCATATCTTGATGCTCAGTTAAACTCAAGCAAGGAAATAACAGCAGAGTTCGGAACCATGACAAATGTTCAGATAACTGCTCAGGGCGGAGAAAAGGAAATTATTATTAAGCTTAGAAACAAGGAAAACAACAAAGAAGCAGTTCTTGGAAGATATCTCTTCTCATTTGATGAGATAAAGACCAAAAAGACTCTTGAAGAAAACTTCCTTAAGGCATTTGAGGAGGTTGACGGCATACATGCTGCTCCGGTTACCACACCTGCAGTAACTACTGCAGTAACAACTGCTTCATCACAGCAGCAACAGCAGCAGCCACCGGTATCATCTTCAGATAATCAGCCGGAAAATGCAGACAATCAGAATGAACCGTCTGATGAAGGAAACGATAATGAATGATAACGCTGACTTCAGTGAGGGACTGATAATCAAATCCATCGGGGGACTCTATTCAGTTGAGTCTCCTGAAGGTATTTTTGAATGTGTTCCGAGAGGAATATTCAGAAAAGAAGGAAAATCACCATGTGTCGGTGACAGAGTAAAGATCTCTTTTAAAAACGGAGAAAATGTTATAGAGGAGATTTTTCCGAGGAGAAATCATCTTATAAGACCTCCGCTTGCAAACATGGATCAATTGATCTTTGTAGTTTCAATGTGTGAGCCGTCTCCTAATCTGACTTTACTCGACAAGTTTATAGCAATAGCGGTTTATAAAAAAATAGAACCTGTTATTGCACTTACAAAAATTGACCTTGATAAATTTGACAATATCTTTTCTATATACAATGGTGCAGGGATCAAAGTAATGATAATCGATTATGATGACAGAGCCACCGTTGAAAAATTAAAAGATCAGCTGAAAGACAGGATAAGTGCATTTACCGGGAATACCGGTGTTGGGAAATCAACATTGTTAAATGCCATAGCTCCTGAGATCAGTGCGCCTACGGGTGAAATAAGCAAAAAGCTGGGAAGAGGCAGACATACAACACGTCACGCTGAGCTTTACAAGCTTGACAACGGCGGATATATAGCTGATACTCCCGGATTTTCAACTTTTGAAACCAACAAATATGACATAATAAAAAAAGAAGAGCTCTGTGACTGTTTTGCCGAGTTTGCTGAATACGAAGGAAAATGTCGTTTTACAGACTGCTCGCATACCAAGGAAAAGGACTGTGCTGTTATAAAAGCAGTTTCTGAGGGAAAAATAGCACAAAGCAGACATGAAAGCTATTGTCAGATGTATGAAGAAGCCAGAAATATTAAGCTCTGGGAACTTTAACTTTTTTACTTATGGTCCTAAAAAGGAGAAATAGGCTTTATGGACAAAAATATCGGTCTGATGTTAGATGGAAGATATGAAATAGAGAAACGAATAGGCGCCGGCGGAATGGCTGACGTCTACAAGGCATACGATATCCTTGAAAAGCAGGTTGTTGCAGTAAAAATACTCAAAAATGAGTTTATCAACAACGATGAGTTTCTGAGACGATTCAAAAATGAATCCAAAGCAGTATCAATGCTTTCGCATCCGAACATAGTAAAGGTGTTTGATGTAGGATTCAACGAGGAATGCCGATTTATTGTAATGGAATATATAGACGGAATAACTCTCAGAGACTATATTGAGAATCAGAAGGTCGTTGACTGGCGTGAAGCAGTTCATCTGAGTATTCAGATACTTCGCGCTCTCGGACATGCACATGAAAGAGGAATTATACACAGAGATGTAAAGCCTCAAAATATCATGATGTTTTCAGACGGCACCATAAAGGTGATGGATTTCGGAATTGCAAAATTCACATATGAAATGGGTATCACCGCAACTGCACAGACAATAGGTTCTGTTCATTACATAAGTCCTGAACAGGCATGCGGAAAGGTCACCGACGGTAAAAGTGACATTTATTCAGTCGGAATAGTGCTGTATGAGATGCTTACCGGAAAGAAGCCGTTTGATACAGACAATCCTGTTACTGTAGCAGTAATGCAGATGAACAATCAGGCTGAGCTTCCGAGAGCTGTAAATGCTTCAATTCCGGAGGGAATTGAAGAAATAGTCAGAAAAGCCATCGAAAAGGATCCTGAGCAGAGATATCAGTCTGCGGCAGAAATGATAAAGGACCTTGAGAGCTTTAAAAACGATCCTGAGATCACTTTCGGATATTATAAGGAAAAAACGGAAACAGAAGATTTCGTACCATACGAGGGCTTTGATCCTGCTGATGAGTATTATGACGATGATGACTATACCTATCATTCGATATCACACCAGCACAATACCGAACAGCACAAGGTGATACCGGAGCCGAAGAATGAGCCTGTTCAGATAAACGATGAGGATGATGAGCCGACAGAAGTTCTGAATTATTATATCGACAATAAGCATGAGGAACAGAATCATGCTCCGAAGAACTACAGCGAACCTGAGCAGCACGCAGTTAAGCGCAAGGACTCACCTATGGTCAAGCTTGTTTCTGCACTGACTTTGTTTGTCATTATAGCAATAATCGGCGGAGTAACATTTTTGATAAAAGGACTTAATGATCCTTCAAAAAAACAGGATGATTTGTTTGAGATGCCTTCGCTTGAAAAATACAAGGTCGAGGATATGCAGAAAAAATGGGATGGAAAACTCATAATCAAGGTTGAAGGAGATCCTGTTTACTCTGTTTATGAGGCTGATACCATTGTGTCACAGAGCATAAAGCCCGGTGAAGATACAATAAAGGGTACTGTTGTTTATGTTACAGTCAGCAACGGAAAAAATATTAATGTGATCCCTGACGTTATAGGAAAGGATTTTGAAGAAGCAAAGAAAATTCTTAATGACGCTGGATTCAGTGTAAATGAAAAAAGAGTTACAGATGAGGATTTTGAGTTTGATCAGGTTATAAAAACCTCTCCTGAGGCAGGAAAGGAACTTGAAGTTTCAAAGAAGGTCACAATATATATCAGTACCGGACCTGATGCAAATGTAAATATGGTTCCAAATGTTGTTGACAAGCTGCTTCCTGATGCAGAAAAGCTCCTCAAGCGTTCAAAGATCCCTTATGAAGTCAAAAATATTGACGACAAAAAGCCTGAAGGAACAGTACTTGCACAGAGCATCGCAGGAGGAACACTTATTGAAAAGGACGACAAGCTTGTAATTACAGTAAGTACAGGAAAACCGCCTGAGTTTGTTGTTCCGTTAAAGATCGATTATCCTGAAAGAGCATTTGGTGTGGTTGATTTCCTTGTTTCAGTTGACAATGTCATAGTAATGGAGAAAGATAACATAAATCTTTCTGACGGACATTCGATGACATTTGATGTTTCAGGTTATGACGTCAAGGATGTCAGAATAGAGATCAGAAATAACGCAACGAGTACGACATCACTGATAACATCATATTCAGTAAACTTTGATGAGAAGAAGAGCGTTGTCAAGGAATCAAGAGTGAATGAAGCCTTCGAAGCAGTCGGAGCCGTTAAGCCTCCTGAAGTAACGACAGAAGCTCCAAAACAGACCGAGCCGTCCGAAACGGTTCAGACGACACAGCTGACTGAAGAAAAACCACAGTCACAGGAATCACAGCAGTCTGAGCATCAGACTCAGGAGCCGACTTCAGGACAGACTCCTGAAAACAACGATCAGCCTACTGAGCAGAAAACAGATCCGATACAGGATCAGACGCAGCTTTCTGATGGCGCAGATCAGCAGTAATTCTTTAAACAGGAAATTATTTAGTCAGGGAAACACCGGTTTATGAATCGCTCAGTGTTACCCTTAGCACAAAACTGCCATTCTCTCTAATTTGAGTATGGCAGTTTTTTTGATATTATAACAACACAGAGGATATCCCCCGCCTCTGCAGGCGGCGGGTTCTATCTGACCAAACAGTCGGAGTACAATCTCCGACTGAGCGGGAACCGATTCTGCGAATCGCCTCTGCTTGTTAAAAGCAGAGCTTTGAA
>JAZUJY010000292.1:0-31442 GCA_045643005.1 Oscillospiraceae bacterium
ACAGAGGCTCCTGTAACGGAAGCAACAACAGAAGCAACAACAACAGAGGCTCCTGTAACAGAAGCAACAACAGAAGCAACAACAACAGAGGCTCCTGTAACAGAAGCAACAACAGAAGCAACAACAACAGAGGCTCCTGTAACAGAAGCAACAACAGAAGCAACAACAACTGAAGCTCCTGTAACAGAAGCAACAACAGAAGAAACTACTGAAATTGTTGTTACAGAAGTTTCAAATGAGACAGAAGCTACAACAGAAGCTACACAGACAGAGGTTGTAACTACAGTTGTTGATCCTGAAGATCAGAAGCCTGAAGATCAGAAGCCTGAAGATCAGAAGCCTGAAGACCAGAAGCCTGAAGACCAGAAGCCTGAGGATCAGAAGCCTGAAGACCAGAAACCTGAAGACCAGAAGCCTGAAGAAACAGGTTCTGAAACAACAACTACTGATTCAGAAGTAGTAACAACCCTTGTATATGGTGATCTTAACGGCGACGGAGTTGTTGATCTCAGCGATGCTACAACTATGAGTCTTGCACTTATGTACAAAGATCTTCCTGAGGAGCTTTTCGTTCTGGCTGATGTAGATGGAAACGGCGAATTTGATATTGCAGATCTTGCAACTATTAAGCAGTATATATGCAAGGATCCTGATGTTAAAGTTCTCGGACCGGATTTAAGAACATTAAGAGAAGCATAATTTTTTGAGAATTATGGTTTTGTAAATACATATATAATTTATATTTTATATGAAAGAGAGACCGTATCCTGTGTCAGTCAGGAGGTCTCTCTTTTTTAATTTTATTTTATTAAATACTTGACAAACAACTTTCTATTGTTTATAATATAAATATATATTAAATGCTTTGAAGGGAAATAAAGCCTGTATTAAGCTGATACAGAGATGTCGCTGCCGTTATCGGAGGTGAGAGGCGACAGAGCAGTTCAGGTCATAGCTCATCCCTGAGCATCCGGCCGAAAATTTTTCAGTAAGCTTGGACGGAATTCTCCCGTTATAGAGAAACGTATTAACTGAATGATACGAATGAGCGGACATTGATTTGTCAAAAAGAGTGGTACCACGGAGATTAAAAAAGTTTCTTCGTCTCTTTTATGTATTGATAATACATAAAAGAGACTTTTTTGTTGTCATTTGTAAAATTCAAGTTCTAATTATTTTTTTTAGAAAGGAACTTTTGATATGAAAAATGTAGAAAAGTATACCAAGCAGTTTTTTGAAGCACCGAAGACATCCATGAAATGGACACAGAAGTCTTATATTGATAAGGCTCCGCAGTGGTGCAGTGTTGACCTTCGTGACGGCAACCAGGCACTGATCATTCCAATGAATCTTGAAGAAAAACTGGAGTTCTTCAAATTACTTGTTAAAGTCGGTTTTAAAGAAATAGAAATAGGATTTCCGGCAGCTTCTGAAACAGAATATGAGCTTTGCCGTACACTCATAGAGAACAATATGATCCCTGATGACGTTACGATACAGGTACTTACTCAGTCAAGAGAGCATATTATTGCCAAGACATTTGAAGCTCTCAAGGGTGCTAAAAATGCGATCGTTCATCTTTACAATTCAACATCTGTTGCGCAGCGTGAACAGGTATTCAAAAAGAGCAAGGAAGAAATAATAGACATAGCAGTTTCAGGTGCAAAACTCTGCAAACAGTACAGAGAAAAAACTGAAGGAAACTTCAGATTTGAATATTCTCCGGAAAGCTTTACAGGAACTGAACCTGAATTTGCACTTGAAATATGCAATGCAGTACTCGATGTATGGCAGCCGAAGGAAAATGATAAGGTTATTATTAATCTGCCTGTAACAGTATCACATTCAATGCCTCATGTATATGCAAACCAGATAGAATATATGTGCGAAAATATGAAATACAGAGAAAATGTTTTCGTTTCTCTTCATCCGCACAATGACAGAGGCTGCGCAGTTGCAGACAGTGAAATGGGACTCCTTGCCGGTGCTGACAGAATTGAAGGAACACTTTTCGGAAACGGTGAGCGTACAGGAAATGTTGATATCATAACACTTGCTATGAATATGTATTCGCAGGGTGTTGATCCTGAACTTGATCTCTCAAATATTCCTGAAATAACAGAAGTTTATGAAAGAGTAACGAGAATGAGAGTATATGAGAGACAGCCGTACTGCGGACAGCTTGTATTTGCAGCTTTCAGTGGTTCACATCAGGATGCTATCGCCAAGGGTATGAAATGGCGTGAAGCAAATAACTGTCAGTACTGGACAGTACCATATCTTCCTATTGACCCTACAGATGTCGGAAGAGTATATGAAGCTGATGTTATCAGAATAAACAGTCAGTCCGGAAAAGGCGGAATAGGATATCTGATGGAAACAAGATATGGTATGAATCTTCCTGCAAAACTTCGTGAAAAGTTCGGATATCATGTAAAGAGTGTTTCAGATCATGCTCATAAGGAAATGCTTCCTGATGAGGTCTATAAATTATTCATGGATAATTATGTTAATATTTCAGCTCCTATCAATCTTTCTGAAATAAAATACAATAAGCTTTCTGAAGGAATCGAAGCATCTGTTGAGATAGTTTATAAAGACAAAAACGTTATTATAACAAATAACGGAAACGGTCGTCTGGATGCTGTCAGCAATGCTTTAAAATCTTATTTCAACATAAATTATATTATCGAAACCTATACAGAGCATGCGCTTGAAAACGGCTCAGCATCAAAAGCTGTTGCATATGTTGGTATAAAATCAGATGACGGAAAGGTATACTGGGGAACAGGAATAGACACAGATATCATTACTTCTTCAGCCAAGGCTCTTATCGGAGCAGTAAACTTAATGATAAACAATTAATTCAATAAATATTAATATGAAAGCAGGTTATTAAAATGGGAATGACAATGACTCAGAAAATACTGGCTGCACATGCCGGTCTTGACAGTGTGCAGAGCGGACAGCTTATTCTGGTAAATCTTGATCTGGTACTTGGAAATGACATTACATCTCCTGTTGCTATCAGAGAATTTAACAAGCTTGGAAAAGAAAATGTTTTTGATAAAGAGAAAGTTACCATGGTAATGGATCACTTTGCTCCTAACAAAGATATTAAAGCTGCTGAGCAGTGCAAGATGTGCCGAGATTTCTGCGGAGAAAAAAACGTAACTAATTTCTATGATGTTGGTCAGATGGGTATAGAACATGCTCTTCTTCCGGAAAAAGGACTTGTTGTAGCAGGTGATGCCGTTATCGGAGCTGATTCACATACTTGTACATACGGTGCACTTGGCGCATTTTCAACAGGTGTTGGTTCTACTGATATGGCATGCGGTATGGCTATCGGAAAAGCATGGTTCAAGGTTCCTACAGCAATAAAATTTGTTCTTAAAAACAAGCTCAGCAAATATGTATCAGGAAAAGATATTATTCTTCATATCATAGGAAAAATCGGTGTTGACGGTGCACTTTACAAGTCAATGGAATTTACCGGTGAAGGACTTAAAACACTTTCTATGGCAGACAGACTCTGTATTGCCAATATGGCTATTGAAGCAGGCGCAAAGAACGGAATATTTGAAGTGGATGATATCACTCTTGAATATATAGCAAATCACGGCTCAAGAAAGCCTGTTGTATATAAGGCTGATGATGATGCGGAGTACGAGCAGGTAATAGAAATTGATCTTTCACAGATCAAATCTACCGTTGCTTTTCCTCATCTTCCTGAAAATGCAAAGACATTTGATGAAATCGGCGATGTAAAGATCGATCAGGTCGTTATAGGTTCATGTACAAATGGCCGTCTTGAAGATCTTGAGGCAGCTGCTGAAATATTAAAAGGCAGAAAGGTAGCTAAAAACGTCAGAGCTATTGTAATACCTGCTACTCAGAAAATTTATCTTGAAGCAATGGAAAAAGGTTATCTCAAAACGTTTATCGAAGCAGGCTGCGTAGTATCAACACCTACCTGCGGTCCGTGTCTTGGTGGACATATGGGAATTCTGGCAAAGGGTGAACGTGCTGTTGCAACAACAAACAGAAATTTTGTCGGACGTATGGGTCATCCTGAATCAGAAGTATATCTTGCAAGTCCTGAGGTTGCAGCTGCCAGTGCTGTTGCCGGAAAACTTGCAGATCCTGCAGAATTAATGAAATAAATCGGAGGAATAGATCTATGAAATATGAAGGAACAGTCATCAAGTATGCTGATAACGTTGATACTGACGTAATCATCCCTGCAAGATACCTTAATACAATTGATAAAAAAGAACTCGCTTCTCACTGCATGGAGGATCTCGATACAACATTTGTAAAGAGAGTTAAACCCGGAGATATAATGGTTGCAGGATATAATTTCGGATGCGGTTCTTCAAGAGAACATGCACCGATCGCCATAAAGGAGAGCGGAATTTCCATCGTAATAGCAAAAAGCTTTGCAAGAATCTTTTACAGAAACTCGATAAATATAGGTCTTGGAATCGTTGAATGTCCTGAAGCTGCAGAAGAGATCAGGGAAGGCGATATAGTCGAGGCAGATATGGACAAGGGCGTTATTTACAATAAAACAACAGGAAAAGAATACAAGACAGCTCCTTTTCCGGAATTTGTTCAGAAAATCATTGAAAACGGCGGACTTATTCAGTCTATCGCGGACGGTGTAATAAAATAATAATACGGAGGAAAATAAAGTGGAATATAATATAGCTTTGCTCAGAGGTGACGGCATTGGTCCTGAAATAGTAGACAGTGCAGTTGAAGTTCTTAAAGTAATAGGAAAAAAGTTTGGTCATACATTTAATTTTACACCTTATCTTATAGGCGGCTGTGCGATCGATGCAACAGGAGAGCCGCTTCCTGAAGAAACAGTTAAGGGATGTCTTGCAAGTGACAGTGTTCTTCTGGGTGCTGTTGGTGGTCCGAAGTGGGATACTCTTCCGGGAAACAAAAGGCCGGAGAAAGCTCTTCTGGGTATTCGTTCTGCTCTTGAACTTTTTACAAATCTTCGCCCTGCAAAACTTTATCCTGCCCTTAAGGATGCATCTCCTCTGAGAGCTGATATTGTTGCCAAGGGATTTGACCTTGTTATCGTACGTGAACTTACCGGAGGAATATACTTCGGTGAAAGAGGAAAAAGAGAAGGAAAATATGGCGAAGAAGCTTATGATACAGAAAGCTACAGCCGTATGGAAATCGAAAGAATTGGAAAAGTTGCTTTTGAAACTGCTATGAAACGTCGTAAAAAGCTTATCAGTATTGACAAGGCTAATGTTCTTGAAACATCTCGTCTCTGGAGAGAGATCATGCATAAGATGTCAGAGCAGTATCCTGAGGTGGAATATTCAGATATGCTTGTTGACAATGCTGCAATGCAGCTTGTTAAAAATCCACAGCAGTTTGATGTTGTTGTTACTTCAAATATGTTTGGTGATATTCTTTCAGATGAAGCTTCACAGATCACAGGATCTATCGGAATGCTTGCTTCAGCTTCACTTGGCTACAATACTCGCGGTATGTATGAGCCTATCCATGGTTCAGCACCTGATATTGCCGGTCAGAATAAAGCAAATCCAATAGCAACGATCCTGTCTGCTGCTATGATGCTCCGTTATTCATTTGATCTTTCAAAAGAAGCTGACTGTATAGAAAAAGCTGTTGATGATGTTCTTGAAAAAGGATACAGAACAGCTGATCTTCTTGGTTCAAGTAATGAAAAACCGCTCAGCTGCACTGAGATCACTGAGAAAGTAATTGAAATGATCGGATAATCGAAATAGTATTTTTATTGTTTGATGATCTTTTCAAAAGCTCTGTATTGAAATTTTTATTGATATCTTATGTACTTTTTGCATTTTTTTGCGACATGAAGATGAGATATTTATCATAGTGCTGAATTAATAAAAGGTTCGGATCTGTTTGATATTTCCGAACCTTTTTTGTTATTTCTATAAAAATACTATTTTTAATTAATAAGAAAAAATTTTAATATAAGTAGTGATATTTTGTTTATTCTTAACATATTACAAAAAAAGTACTTGAATTTTCTATTGAAAATTTGTATAATAATATTATTGATACATTTAATAGATAAAAAAGATCGTTATGCAGATAACAACAATGAGTCGTTTTTCTTTATTGAGAGTAATTTGCATTCGGAAGGAGTAAATGGGAATATGGATAACGGTGCCTTGAATTACCGCCGTTTTCTTGATGGAGATGACAAAAGTTTTGCACGGATCGTTGATGATTATAAAAACGGACTGATAATTTTTTTAAATGGTTATGTCCATAATATATATACAGCAGAAGAACTTACAGAAGACACGTTTTTTGTTCTTGCTTCAAAAAAACCAGGAGAAAATAAAAAATATTCTTTTAAAACATGGATCTACTCCATAGGAAGAGATAAGGCTCTTCATTCGACAAAAAGAAACACAGTTCATGAAAGTATTTCCATCGATGAATTGAGAGAAATGCAGGATGACGAGGAAAGTCTCGAACGGGAGTTTCTTAAGAATGATGAAAAATTGTATGACTGTATTTGCGTAAATCAGCTTTGCGAAGAAGAACGACAGATTTTATGGCTGTATGATTTCGAAAAATTTTCAAATGATGAAATATCTTTTATATTAAAATTAAAACCTGATACATTGTCAAAAAAGATAGAAACAGCATATGACAATTTAAAAAAAGTCAGAGGAAAGGAGGAAACGGAAATATGAAATCCAGCAGAGAAATGACAGAAGATATTCTTGTCAGACGTGATGAGTATGTAGCTTTAAGAAAAAAGAAAATCAAAATGTTTACAGGTTCATCAATTTCTGTTCTTGGATTTGCAATAATTGTTACAGGAAGTATGATGCTTTTGAACAGCGGAGTTATGGATCAGCATGTACCGATCGAGACAAATCTGAGCATTTCAATTTCCGAAGAAGCTCCTGCAAGTCAGGTCCCGGTAAAAAAGGAAACAGAGCGTATCGTTAATAACAGCAGCGAGAAGATATCTGTTAAATTATCCTCCGGAGAAAATCCCGAAAATACTCAGCCTGACATTATGCCTGAGGCTCCATTGGCAGTTCAGGTAGTCTTACAGGTTTCAGACACACCTGCAGGCAACAGCAATAAACCAAATGAAATGGCAGTAGTGCCGGCAGTGTCTACCGTTCCTTCATTTGATACTGATGTTAATATAAAAGGACATGACAAAGAATCTGTGTCAGCCGGTTCATCAAAATCCTCAGTATCGTCAAAGGAAAGCATAACTCAGAAAAGTGAGGAAGTATTATCCTCAAAGGAAAGTGTTCAGACAATAGCTACTTCTTTGAGTTCAGAGTCTGTTGTTTCAGAATCAGCAGTGGAATCTGCTGCTTCTTCATCAGATATAGTTTCTGATTCTGTGATCATTACTGAGCCTCCTGTTTCTGATTCCGGTATTACTGTAACAGATATAACCGGATCCGTTTCTTTAGTTGAGCAGGTTACTGACATGACTGAAACATCTTCATATTATGTTTATTATGAACTTACTTCTGATGAAGAAAAAGATGATACGATTTTCAAAGACATGGATGAAATAGTTTTTGAAAATAAAACATACAGAAGTGTTCCGGTGACAGTAGATTATGAAATGGCAAAATATATGGAATATCTGCCTTCAAAAGCAGTAATAAATGAATGCGAAGTATATTATGTTCGCAAAATGCATATGATCGCACTTGTAAAAAACAGAAATCTTGCATTATACAGTTTATGGACTGAACAGGATAATAACGAAGAGTAAAATATATCAGATTCCATTTTTGGGACCTGATATATTTTATATAGAAAATGAAAATGTTCAAAGCTCTGCTTTTAACAAGCAGAGGCAATTCGAAGAATTGCTTTCGTTCAGCAGGAGATTGAACTCCTACTGAACGAGAGAATAGACCCCGCCGCCTATAGAGGCGGGGGATATCCTCTGTGTTGTTGTTATTCGGCATCTTTTTTTGAAACTTCGATTCCGAGAACGTCAAGATCCTTCTTGTCAACATATGAAGGACATTCTGACATAAGCTCGCTTGCGTTCTGAACCTTCGGGAAGGCTGTAACATCCTTGAGACTGTCTGCTTTGCACATGATCATTGCAAGTCTGTCAAGACCGATGCCCATTCCGCCGTGAGGTGGTGCAGCGTAACGATACGCGTCAACAAGGAATCCGAATTTTGCCTGGATTTCTTCTTCAGTCATGTTGAGTGCCTCGAACATTTTCTGCTGGAGTTCAAAATCGGTGATACGCATTGATCCGCTTGAAAGCTCTGTTCCGTTAAGAACGAGGTCCCATGCCTTTGCGCGGACATTTGCAGGATCGGTGTCAAGATATTCGAGACATTCTTCCATAGGCATTGTAAACGGATGATGAGCGGCAACCCATGTATTTGATTCTTCATCAAACTCGAAGAAAGGCATTTCTGTTATCCAGAGGAAGTTGTATTTGTCTTCAGGAATGATATCCAGCTTCTTAGCGCAGATAAGTCTGATTGCACCAAGGGTCGAAAGAACAGTTTTTGTCTTGTCAGCGCATATGAGAACGAGGTCGCCTTCATGAGCGTCAACTGCTGAGCAGATCTGTTCAAGCTCTCCGTCCTTTAAGAATTTTTTGAAGGAGCAGTTTGGTTCTCCATCCCAGCGGATATATGCAAGACCTTTTGCACCGATTCCCTTTGCATGTTCAACAAGCTTGTCGATCTCTTTTCTTGTATAGTCTTTTGCACCGCCGGTCACATTTATTGCGCGAACTGTACCGCCGTTTGCAATTGCATCCTTAAATACAACAAAATCTATATCTTTAACTGCATCTGTGATATCCTGTATTTCAAAACCGAATCTTGTATCAGGCTTGTCAGAACCATATTTGTTCATTGCATCTGCAAATGTAATTCTTGTGAGAGGAAGAGTTACGTCAACACCTATAACTTCCTTAAATACTCTCTGAATAAAGCCTTCAACGACCTCCTGAATATCTTCAGCGTCTACAAATGACATTTCAAGGTCTATCTGAGTAAATTCAGGCTGTCTGTCTGCACGGAGGTCCTCGTCTCTGAAGCATCTTGCAAGCTGGATGTATCTGTCATAGCCTGCTATCATAAGAAGCTGCTTGTAGATCTGAGGTGACTGCGGAAGAGCATAGAACTTTCCATTGTGTACTCTTGAAGGAATGAGGTAGTCACGGGCACCTTCAGGTGTGGATTTCATCATCATAGGAGTTTCGATCTCCAAAAATCCGTTCTGATAAAAATATTCACGTGTTACTCTTGCGATCTCATGACGCATGATGATATTCTGCTGAAGAGGGGTACGGCGAAGATCCAGATAACGGTATTTGAGTCTGAGTTCTTCGTTTACCTTTGTTTCATTTGTTATTTCAAAAGGCGGTGTCTGTGCCTTTGACAGGATTCTGAGATCACTTACAAGGATTTCGATATTTCCTGTTTTGATTTTTGGGTTTTTACTTTCTCTTTCAATAACTGTACCCTTAGCCATGAGTACAAATTCAGATCTGCATGATGCAGCTTTTTCAAATACTGATTTTTCAGTGTTCTCATTAAAAGTGAGCTGAACTATTCCTGTTCTGTCACGAAGATCTATAAAGATAAATCTGCCCTTGTCATGAATTTTCTGAACAAATCCGCCTACTACTACTTCTTCTCCGATGCCTTCAACGTCGCCACAGTAGTGGGTTCTTTTAAGGCCTTTCATACTGTCTGCCATATGTTTTAATTCCTTTCAGTCAAAAATACAGGGAATCCTTAAAAAATGAAGGATATCCCTGATGTATCATTTATTTTGTAAGACCGCTTAAAAGTTCAGCCTCTTTGTCTTCAAGTTCAAACATTGAAGCGATGGCTTCACCTGAAAAAGCATCGGCAAAAGAATCATCGATCGGAATCTCAGTTTCTTTTCCTGTTGCCATGTTTTTCAGCTTTGCTTTTCCTGATTCGATTTCATTGTCGCCGATAACGAGAGTAAATACAGCTCCCATTTTGTTGGCATATTTCATCTGAGCTTTAAGACCTCTGTTCATAAGATCATATTCAGCTATATAGCCTTCTTCTCTTGCCATTTTTGCAAGTGTAACGGCTTTTTCAACGGCTTTTTCGCCCATTGGAACGATATAGAGATCACATTTTTTAGGTTCAAGGAAATCGCAGCCCTGACTTTCCATTGTAAGGATAAGTCTTTCAATACCTGCTGCAAATCCGAGTGCAGGTGTAGATGGACCGCCGAGCTGTTCTACGAGTCCGTCATATCTTCCGCCGGCACATACTGTACCCTGAGCTCCGATGTCTGTTGTGATAAATTCAAATACTGTCTTGGTGTAGTAATCAAGTCCGCGTACTATTTTGGGATTTACTACATACTTGATATCCATTGCTTCAAGGATCTTTTTGAGTTTTTCAAAATGATCGGAGCATTCATCACAAAGGTAGTCGAGAATAAGCGGAGCATCCTTTGAAAGTCCTGAGCATATCGGGCTCTTGCAGTCCAAAATACGCATAGGATTTTTTTCAAGTCTTGAAAGACATGTTTCACAAAGCTGGTCCTTTTTGTCTTCAAAGTATGCCTTGAGTGCCTTGTGATATTCTGCACGGCATTTCGGACATCCGATCGAGTTTATGTTGAGTTCGATGTTTTTCAGTCCGAGTCTGTTAAGAAGACTGTGAGCCATTGAGATCATTTCAGCATCGGCATGAGGGTCAGAGCTTCCGATCATTTCAGCACCGAACTGGTGAAATTCTCTTAATCTGCCTGCCTGAGGCTTTTCATGTCTGAAGCATGAGGTTATATAAAAAACTTTCTGGGGAAGCGCTTCATTTAAAAGACCATTCTGCATTACGGCACGGATAGTACCTGCAGTACCTTCAGGTCTGAGTGTAAAAGTACTCTCTTTGGCTGTTACAGAATACATTTCTTTCTGAACAACGTCAGTGGTTTCACCTACTGAACGAAGGAAAAGATCAGTCTTTTCAAATGTAGGAAATCTGATTTCCTTGAAGCCGTATACCATAGCGGTATCCTGTGCAGTCTGTTCAACTGTATACCACTTGTTGATTTCAGCCGGTGTTACATCTGATGTGCCAAGAGGTCTCTGAACTGTTAATGCCATGTAAAAATAAACTCCTTTGTGGTGATTTTTTCATTTTAAAACCACTGATCAGAATGGTCAGTGGTTTGATTTTTTTCGCTGCAAATGTATGCGGATGATATTCCTTAAAATTCCGGATTACCGTATGCACGCCAGTCGAGGTCGCCTCGTTCAAGAGCGAGGATAAGTGCTTCTGCTGTTGCAATGTTTGTTGCTACAGGAACATTGTGAACATCGCAGAGTCTTAAGAGTTCGATGTCATTTGGTTCATTTGCCTTTGGAGTGATAGGATCCCTGAAGAAAAGAAGGATGTCGATCTCACCGCATGAGATTCTTGATGAGATCTGCTGGTCTCCGCCCTGTGAACCGCTGAGATATCTTTTTATGTTTAAACCGGTTGATTCGCTTACGAGCTTTCCGGTTGTACCAGTAGCGCAAAGAGTGTTTCTCGAAAGGATTCCGCAGTAAGCGCTGCAGAACTGAACCATTAGTTCTTTTTTAGAGTCGTGTGCAATTAAAGCAATAGTCATAATAATATATTCCTTTCTCTTTTATTATTTTGATCGGTCAGATGGTTTTGTGTTCACATCTTCAATATCAGAAATGTGATCAGAAAAAAACCTATATACTTATATTGTACCATAAATTATGATTTTGTCAAAGTTATTTTTCTATTAATTCAGATAATTGTAATATCATACGATTTAGTTAAATATTGTTGTGCATATTATCGAATATCTTGCCTTTACTTAATATAAATATCAGCTTTTTGCATTATTTAATTGCGTTATTATAATATTTGTTGTAACAGTCAATGATTTTTCTGACCAGATATTTTGAGTTAGTTCCTTTTTCAATAACAGCAGAAAAAGCTATAACAGGATCATCTGCCGGTGCAAAACCGATAACTGTGGTATTTGTGTCCTTTGAGGATGTAGTCTGAGGAGTACCGGTTTTGATCGCAACATCATATCCGAGGTTGTTGAGTGAATATTCGCCGTTTGGAGTGTTGTGTGATGCGCCGATCATTCCTGCGATTATGGTATCATATACATAATCATAGTTTAAGTCAATTTTCTGTGCAACTTCCGGTTTGACATCGTCAACTACCTTTCCGGTGTAGTCAAGTATGCTTCCGACAAGATGCGGCTTGTATCTGACTCCACGGTTTGCTATGGTTGACGCCTGTACAGCCATCTGAAGAGGAGTTACTTTTGTTTCAGACTGACCGATGGCTGTCTGAAGGAGGTTTCCTGAATACCAGGTGTCACCGAGCAGATTTTCGACGGTGTCAGGACAGGAGATGTATCCTTTGGTGTCACCGCTTTCAAGACCCAGCTCTGTGCCGAGACCGTAAAGATTTGCATATTTTACTATATTGTCAATGCCGACTTTTCTTGAAAGTTCATAAAAATAACAGTTGCATGAAACCCTGATAGCTTCTGCAGCACTGATATACTGGTGATATCCGGTACAAAAAACCTCAATATCATAGAACTGATATGATTTCCCGCAGTAAAACTGTGTGGAAGGGTCAACAAATCCTTCGTTGAGTCCTGCAGTGGCAGTTACAGTTTTAAAAGCAGAACCCGGTCTGTAAAGTCCGTCTGTTGCACGGTTTAACAGCGGCGTTCCTTCTCTGTTGAGAACTTCGCTGTAGTTTTCTATGTATTCATCAAGTGTATATGTCGGAGCTGTTGCCATTGCAAGAACGTCATTGTTCTTTGCATCCAGAACGACTACAGCGCCGGAGGTTACGTCGTGAATGTCAGGATCTTCTGAGTTGTTGAGATAGGTCATGAAATCAACAAGTTCCTTCTGGATGGCACGCTGAAAATCACTTTTTACGGTAAGCTTCAGTGTTTTTCCGGGTATCGCAGGCTTTTCAGTTTCTGAAGTGATCACTGACGAGTCTGAAACAGTAATTTTCTTGATCCCGTTCTCACCACGGAGATATTGTTCCATGCCTGATTCAAGACCGCTTTTTCCGACCTTGTCACTGAGAAGATATCCTTTCTGACTGAGTTCTTCGTATTCTTCTGCATAGATCGGACCGACAGTTCCTATCTCATGAGGAATAACATCTGTTATCGGGTTGGTTCGTATTGCTTCTTCAGATACTTCAACTCCGGGAAGATTTAAACTCAGTTCCTTGATCTTGGTTACAGTATCAAGGGAAATGTCTTCACAGAGAGTAAAGATATTTGAAAGAGAGAAGTCTTTTACCTTCATCTCATATCTGATGCCTGAAATTATGCGCTTCTGTTCGGCTGTATATTTATCGGAGATCTCATAGTCTTCGATAAGCTTGTCCATGCAGTTTTCAGCTGTGGCATATACGTTTACACCGATGGATGATTTTAATGAATCAAGCCGGTTTTCGTCCGCATCAGGAAGAAACTCAAATGGTGCAGAATCGGAAATCGGCAGGGAATCATTGTATTTGTAGCCTTCTTTTGTAAGGAAAACGGCAGTGTCAAGCAGCACCTTGTTGGCTTTTTCATTATCTTCAGGAAGCTCTGCCTTTTCGATATTGAGATTAAAGCCAAGTTTGTTTTCAACTATCGGCTTTCCGTCGGCATCATGTATTTCGCCTCTGGTGGCATGGATGATCTGCTCTGCTGAATATGAATATGTTTTCTTCGCTGAATAGTTTTTTGAATCAACGACCTGTATTTTCATTAGCTTGATGCCGCCGCCGGCAGCAACTATTACGACACAGCATATCAGCAGTGCTGTTCTGAGTCTGTCTGTAAATCTGTTCATGATCATACTAATCCTTTATGAGTGCAGGGTTTTCATATAAAACCTGTTTGTTTCTGACTGTAAGGTGCTTTCTGATAAACATTATGACAGGATAGACTATAAATACTGACAGGACAGTCATTATATATTCAGGAAGAATAACTGACTTCAGTATTGAATAATTCTGTTCATATCCCCATATAACATAAAACAGAAAGTAGTTAAACACGGATACTACTGCTGAAAACAGTGCGTTCAGAACGAAAATATTGAATAGAGTCTGTCTGAGAAGATGTGTGCAGATAAGTGATACAAAGACACATCCTGACAGTATCAGAATCGCATCGTATCCGAGCAGTCTGTCATATGCTATTCCGCATGCTATCCCGCAAAAAGCTCCGAAAACAGCACTGATAAACGGTTCTTCGTAAAGCGCTATGCAAAGAGCCAGCGTAATAAACAGGTTAGGCTTTACAAAGTTTCCGGCTGTCATTATAAAAAATGTTATAACTGCTGCAATTAAAAATATTCCCCATTTTATCAGGGAATACTTTTTCATTTTTCTTGAGGAAATAAGCTTAATGTTCATCTGCAGCACCCTTCCCTTCAAAAGAAGTAACGACCATAACATCAGTCAGTTTTCTGATGTCAGCAAAAGGCTCAATGACTGCGTAAGCAGAAATACCGTTTGGAGCATTTCCGACTTTTGTGACTTTTCCTACAAGATAATCAGCCGGGAAAAGACCGCCGTTTCCTGTTGTAATGATATTGTCGCCTTTTTTTATGCTGCTTGTTTTTTCAAGGTGAATAATTTTTGTAAGTCCTGAAGATGAAACATCGGATGAGCCTTCAAGGATACCCGGATCGTTTTTTCCGAGAGGCTTTACACTGATGGATAATTCAGGCGAAAGGATCGATGTTACTGTACAGGATTTTTCGGATACTTCTGTAACAGCTCCGACAAGTCCTGCAGAGGTTACGACCGGGTCGTGAAGAGAAATTCCGTCGTGTGTTCCTCTGTCGATAATAAAAGAGTAAAACGGATCATTTGTGATGTATGAAACTACTTTGCACGGAGGAGAAAGCTTAAAATCAGCATGTTCTTCCTTGATACCGATAAATTTCTGCAGCTCGCTCAGTTCATTTTTTGTATTTTCATAATCTACAAGCTGATTACGAAGTTCTTCGACTTCGGCCTGAAGCTTCTGATTTTCCTCGTAGTTTTTTCCTGAGTTTACGATATATCCGACTTTTGAATCTGCGAAATCGTTAATTTTCGCTGACAGATATCTGAACGGCGAAGCGATGGCATTGGCTGCTCTTGAACTTAGTGACTGGGTCCCTGCCTGATTGACGGTAAAGATCATTGTTCCAAGGAGAACGGCGATCAATCCGAGAATAAGCTTGAACTTCAGACTCTTGAAAAAGTCACGCATCTTGATCTCCAATCATATTAGTAATATTTCGGTTCGTATTCACTGATGGCGTCTTCGTATTTTGAATAGTTTTCAATAACCTTTCCGGTTCCTTCAACTACGCAGTCGAGAGGATACTCAGCAACGTATACAGGCATTCCGGTTTCGTTGTTTATCAGTGTATCGAGTCCTTTGAGAAGTGCACCGCCTCCGCACAGAGTAATGCCTTGCTCGATAATATCAGCAGAAAGCTCAGGCGGTGTTTTTTCGAGTGTCATTTTTATGGCTTCAATAACTTTGGAAATAGGCTCGATAAGAGCATCTCTTACGTCTGCTGAGGTAACAGTGATATTTTCCGGAAGTCCGTTTAAAAGATTTCTGCCCTTGACCTCCATTTTTTCATCAGCCTCGCCCGGAAATGCCGAACCTATCTGAAGCTTGATCTCTTCGGCTGTTTTTTCGCCGATGAGCATGTTGAATTTTTTTCTGATATAGGAAATAATGGCGCTGTCAAATTCTTCGCCTGCTACACGGATGGAACGCGAGGTAACTATGCCGCCCATGGAGATGACAGCTACTTCACTTGTTCCGCCGCCGATATCAACTATCATATTTCCTATAGGTTCCGTTACAGGAAGACCTGCACCGATGGCAGCTGCCATTGGTTCTTCTATAATAAATACTTTTTTGGCACCTGCAAGCTCGGCAGCATCCTTTACGGCTCTTCTTTCAACAGGAGTAACGCCGGATGGTATGCAGATAGTAACTCTTGCTTTTGTTGCCAAAGTACCTTTGAGTGCTTTTTTTATAAATTCGGAGAGCATCGTGGTCGTAATGTTGAAGTCTGCAATAACGCCGCTTTTCAAAGGTCTTACTGCTATGATGGAACCGGGAGTCTTGCCTATGATCTCCTTGGCTTCTCTTCCTACATAGCTGGCCTTGTCATCACGTGTATTTACAGCAACAACAGACGGTTCACGGATAATGATTCCTTTGCCTTTCATATATACAAGGGTGTTGGCGGTACCCAGATCTATGCCGATATCCTTTGTGAACATCAATAAATTCTCCTTTTTTAAGTGAAATAGAAAATAAAAAGTACGACACAGAGAATTCCCCGTATCACAAGCATGTCTACAGGGTAAAAACTTATTGAATTAAATAATGAAAATATGTTCTCTGCACCGTTTCTGCCTATTGAAAGCAGAACTGTAAAAAATAGATCAGTTAATAAATATGAGTCTGTTCAAACCATGATTGCGGTTTATACGAAATATCAGTCAACATATTTTGAAAAAAGAGCATAAACAACAATTCCCATGATAATACTGATCACCTGGGCAATGCTGATATCGAATGTAAAACCGAGTGTAAGTGTTATGATCATCAGGTCAATAGTCATAGGCGTGCTGAATCCGAATGATTTTGAATATGAAAGGAGAGCACTTGATGTGTGTGTTCCAAGATATCCTCCTATAAGCACAGCACTGATCATCAATACGACAAATATAAAACTTTTTTTGTTGAATTTCATCTCAATATTTCCTTTCCCGTTATTTTATTCCTCTGTAGTACAATCCTCGTGTTATTCCGGAAGGAGCTGAATTTACACCGTTTATGTAGTCGATAATGATTCTCTTTGTCTGGTCTGTTGATTCGTCAGTAAAATACAGCTCAATAAAATCAAAACCGTTTAATTCCGAAAGTCTGTCTGCGAGATATACCTTGTCAGAATTGAAGATCTCTGTGTATCCGTTTGTACATCTGACAGTAAAATCTCTTCCTGTACGGTCAGTAATGATGTGCCTGCATGCTTTGCAGCCTGTCTGATTTCTGATCGGGCAGTTTGCAGTAAGCATAAGAGGAAGCTTTCCGTATGCGATCATTCCGAAAGGCATATGACGTGACAGTCTTGATGACGAGGAAAGCTTAGGCTCAAATGATACTATCGTATCTGCAAGATCTTTTTCAGAAAAGAGCTTCATTGAAGCCGAATTGGTTATATTGAGTCCGAAATCTCCATGAAGAACAAATCCGTATTCGCTTCCGGATGAAACGTATGAAACGTTTGTACACATGATATGCGAAAATCCGCTGCCTCTGAGCATTTTAAGCTTTTCCAGACATTTTTGCTCGTCAAACAGAAATCTCGGCGGTTCAATTATTACCGAATCTTTGAATTCTGAGAGAAGATCAATGTTTGATGATACAAGGTCCATTGGAAGAATGAGTTTGTCGGCATATCTGAAAATATCATTTGAAATGTTCAGAATATCTGCCTTTTCTGCTCTTATTCTCAGTTTCGGTCTGCTGCCGGAAATATTAGTTCCGGTCAGAAAAAATTCTTTTGAAAAATCATTGCTGAACCTGACCGGGAGTGATGCTGATCTCTGTCTGTAAAGTTCTTCAACTGCTTCACGGCGCATTCTGTTGATCTCTGATACAGGTACGGAAAGACCGTTGTCTATATCTGTATCGGATTTTTTATATTCATAAATCGTTGATCCGAGCTTTGAAAGCTGATTTTCCACGCTTTCTTTATCTGTCGGTCTGTTTATGGCAGCTTCAGGCTGCATTCCTGCAACTGATGCTGTAAAGCCGTCATCATCTGATGCAGTGATCTCCACCGGTTCATTTTGTTTTATTTTTACTTTATATGAAAGTCCGGAAATTTTACGTTCCTTCTGATAAAGCTTCTTTAACTCAGGCAGAACTGAGGCAGTTGAAAGAACGTCGTCTTTTTCGCGCATTCCGAACATATTTTCTTTTTTTGAAATAAAATATCCGTCCGTAAACCCGCTTCTTGAAAAAGCAGCTTTCAGTGTATCCATATCGAACGGAATACCGTCAAGTGCACTGCGGTATGCTGTTACGGCACATGCAACATATTCAGGCCGTTTCATGCGCCCTTCTATTTTAAGTGAAGAAACGCCTGATTTTCTAAGCTCATCAATGTGATTTGCAAGTGCAAGATCTTTTAGTGAAAGGCAGTGATCGTTCATGTTTCCGCGTGCAGAGAAGGGAAGACGGCAGCTTTGTGCGCATAATCCCCGGTTTGCACTTCTTGAACCTATCATTGCCGACATATAGCATTGTCCCGATACAGACATGCACAGGGCACCATGGACAAATACTTCGGTTTCTATTCCGAGCGAAGAAATGTCCTTTATCATTTTTGAAGATGCCTCTCTGGATATTACAACTCTCGAAAATCCAAGACTTTCGGCAAATTTTGCACCGAAAGACGTGTGAATTGTCATCTGAGTTGAAGCATGTATCTTCATATCAGGAAGAGTATTTTTTATAATATATGCAGCACCCGGGTCCTGTACGATAAAAGCATCCGGGGAGCACTGCGCATATTTTTTTATGTCAGAAATAAAATCATCGAGCTGACTGTCAAGTATCAAAGTATTTACAGCAAGGTAAAGCTTTGCGTTGTACAGGTGACACAGCCCGGATGCTTCTTTTATTTCGTCAATGTCAAAATTTGATGCGTTCTGTCTTGCCGAGTATTTTTTCGGACCAATATAAACCGCATCGGCTCCGCATCTGAGAGCCGCTGTCAGCGATTCAATATTTCCGGCAGGTGCAAGAAGCTCCGTCATCATTTCTGGAGACTTTTGAGCTGTTCTTTAAGCTCTTCGATTTCCTTGAGTGCATTGTCACGCTCAGTTCTTGCCTGAGCTGCTTCGTCTACATATTCTTTTATCTGAACGCGGAGATTGTCCATGTCCTCGTTGGCTTTATTTATGTCATCAAGTGCAGTAAGAGCGATCATTACTGATGCTGAGTACACAGAAATATTTGTATTGTTGCCGACTATCTCTGCAATTCGCTTTTCAAGCTTTCTTGCAAGAGCGTAAATATATGTCGGTTCTTCTTCAGTATGCAGACAATATTCTTTTCCGCATATCACTACCTTTACTTTATTCATAGGATGATCCTTTCTTTATTAAAAAGATTAAGGGTGCAAAAACCCTACATGTTATTATTATAATATATTTTTTTATTAATGTATAGTTCTAATATTAATTTTTTTAAAAAAATTTTACGATTTTTTTAGTTTTACCTCTGTGTTAATAATATACTTACAAAATGTTTGAGGAAAATAAAATTATTTTGAGACGTCATTCATTTAAAAAATAATTTTTTTTGAATACAAGCCTCTGCGGCAAAATAAAATCAGCATATCCTTGTCGCGTAAATACGTCAGATCAGGATATGCTGATTTATTTTAATGTTTATTTTTTATCTTTTCAGGCTCATCTTCATAAGTTTTATTCTTCATCTGCGGATTCGATCATCTGCTCAGGATAAACTGAAGTATTATATGGCGTTTTGTATTCAGCTTTTATGACAGATCCTGTCTGCTCGTCAATAAAAGCGTTCCATGAAGTGGTCGGAACGTTATCATACAGAAAACTATTGATAAGCTTTACAAAATCAGAATCATCCTCAGATGTGATAAGTCCTGAAGGAAGAGCATTTTTATCTTTTCCGAAGAAGGACAAACCCTCCTGTATTGCACAATAAACTTGTTTTGCATCATAAAATGTTCCGGATGTATTTAACCAGGATTCAGATGGTACGGAGTTTTCTATCAGTTCAGGTGATATTCTGATATAGTTACTGTCAAATCGGATACCGGCTGCTGTATCAAGTTTTTGAGTTATTTCTTTTTCCTCATCAGTTTTTTCATCTGAAATAGTGCTGCGCGGATAGGAGATCTCAGCTCCTTTGGATCTGTATACAGCTTTTATTGGAACATTATCATCGTTTATCACAACATACCATGAAGCATTTATTTTTTTGTTATAATTTATTTTACCTATTAATTTAACAATATCAGAATCGTCTTCAGATGTAATGATCCCGGTCGGAATATCAGATCCGCGATTGGAAAGAACAGTACAAGCCTCATGGGCAGCAGTGAAAAGTGATTTTGCTTCTCTGAACAAAACATTGGTTTTATAATCAGATATTAAGTTTTCAAAATCATATATGTTATCTGTATTTATAATATCCAGCCCTTCATTGTGTGTCCATTCTTCTTCGGTTACTCTGTATTGTTCAAAATCCGAAATATCTGATGATCCTTCGGCATAGGAAAGCAGATCATCTGAAAAAGGAATGCTGAAATTTATCGGGACGTCATTTGGATAGCATCCGGAAAAAGTACTGTTTTCAGTGCTGCATACAACAGCGCACAAAGCACCGTAATCATAATCTATACATACCTTCCATTCAATTTCCGGATTTAAAACATGATCAGTATATTTTTCCCTGATCCAATTTACCATGTCGTTGTCCTGATCGGATGAATATACTCCTCCATGCCATTCAAGTCCTTTATTATCAAAATCTGTAATGGCTTCCTGAGCAACAGTATAGAGACTGCGTGCTATTGTGTTCAGCGTTGATACAGAAAATACCGGATACTGTGAAAGGACGTTTTCATTGTTTTTGGCGATTATCAGATCAGCGATGTTTATTTCTGTATCATAATTCAGATCCAGATATGCAGGGAAGCTGATAACGTCTTCGTTTCCAAATAAATAAGATGTAATGATTTCAGAATTTCCGTCATACAGCTGATTCTGGAGTGCTTTTTTTGCAAACAGACAGTCAATAAAGTTTTTATCAGTTTTAACGTCTGTTTCTTCAGAAGCTGTTTCCTCTGCAAATGCTGCAGCATCTGTTTCTTCAGAAACTGTTTCCTCTGCAAATGATGTAACATCTGTTCCTTCAGAAACTGCTTCTTCTGCAAATGATGTAACGCCTGAAAATGTCATTCCGATTGCAATAACACCTGCTAAAAGTTTTTTCATAGTAGTTTTCCTCTTTCCTTTTGAATATAAAGTCTGCTTTTAAAAATCAGAGGTGTAAAAAGTATATTTGTGTACAGATCGATATTAAAAAAATACCGCAGAATCAATGCTCTGCGGTAAAGAATTATCATATCTTATGAAGAAAAATCAAAGCATTAAAATTCTGCTTCTGCTGAATCAGCATACATGCTGAAAATGGTATCGTAAAAATCTTCCGGTGCGACTTCTTCGCCGGATACTTCAAATTCTGAATCGTCGAGTGATGTTTTAAAATCTTCGATGATTATGGTTGAATAAATATCTCCGGAAATACTTGCTGACACATCAATATCTGAGCTTTCATCATCAGTTGAAGTACTGAATGAACTTGTTGCACAGATCGCATAAAGCTCATCGTCATCATTAAGAACAAGCTTTGTGATATTGTTAAGTGCAGGATTTTTGAAGTTGTCACATTTGTAAGTTTTTCCATTGATCTCAACTTCGCCGCTGTCGATGTATTCAAGATCTTTGTATGAAGTCTGATTTATTGAAGAACCATCTTCATCATCTGATACATAATAGTAACCGGCAACCTGAGTGTAAGTTTTACCATCCTTGTATACAACGACCGTATCAAAAGACGAATCGTCGTTGTCGTGCATGATGTACTTCAGTTTTCCTTCTTTTTCAGCATATGTCATCGGGAAGTTGAATGAAATTGCATTGCCTTCTGAATCAGTTGTATATTTCATAAGATATTCGCCTGCGTTGAATGTATCAACATACTTCTGTGAAGAAATTTCCTTGTCTTCTTTTTCCGATTTCGTTTCATCTGATGCAACTGCTGAATCAACTGCTGAGGAGTCATCCTCATCACCTATAAGATTACATCCTGTTGTACCAAGAATTAATGCGGACATAGCTGCTGCTAAAAAAATATTTGTTTTTTTCATTTGTTGTTTCCTCTTTCTTTTTTACGTTTTATTAAATGTTTTTATTATAGAGTGTTCATTTTCTGAACTTGTCTTTTTTTCTCTACGACTATATTATAGCAAGTTGAAATTGAAAAATCCACGTATAAAATACCGATTATTTTCAAAAAATAAATCAATTTTGTAGAATATTTATACAAAATAAAATATTTCAATAATTACTGACATCTATGTTTTTCAGTTATTATTTTTCTGAAGATGAAAAATGCCGCCGGGGAAAAGTACAGAGTACAAATGGCGGGGGGTATTTTTTTGGGATAAATTAATATTAATAAATGGTAAAACAAGATATCATTTTAAGTTCCTGTTATTCAGGAATTACATTGTAATCAACGAGAAGACTTTTAATAAGAGTAATGTCGTCTGAGTTGATTACACCGTCTTCGATCACAGTGTTTACAATTTCTTTGATCTTGCTGAAATTATCCTTGTCGAGAAGCATTGATGAAAGAAGTGTAAAATCTGAAAGGTCGGTAACTTCGTCTGCATTTATATCACAGAAATTATATTCTGAACATTTGTCTATTGCATAGAGTACAAGGTCATCAATACTTTCGCAGTTAGCAAATATATCGTCGACCATTTCCCTGAAACAGTCCGGGATCTCTATAACAGCGTCTTCGTTTTTCTTCGGATCCGGTTTTACAGGCGGTTCCGGCTTAACCTTGTCATCCTTTACGATCTCGTGAAGCTTAGGACAGTCCTTGATCGCTTCAGGACCCATTTCCTTCGGACCTTTTCCAAGGTCAATTTTTTCAAGATGTTCATTTCCTTTGAAAGCTTCATCCTTTATCTTCTTTACAGGTGCAGGAACGGTAAATTCCTTGTCTTTCTTTTCAGGAGAGTAGGAGAGAAGCTCTGAAAGATCTTCACTGTAGATAACTCCGTCGATATGGATAGTACCGTCAGGTCTTACATCTGCATGCTTAACCTTGAGATCAAAGGACATCTGCTTGTCATCGATTGCTGAGAGCGGATTGACCCATGATTCTTCTTTTGCCTTAGGAGTGTTTTCAAGTGCTTCTTCAACACCCTTAAGAATGTCTTCGCAGACTTTTTCGTCTGTTACTGAAACGATAACCTCTTTTGGAGGCTGAGGAGCTTCCGGCTTTGCAGGAGCTTCAGCGGTTTCAGGAACTTCCGGCTTAGCAGGAGTTTCCGGCTTTTCTGCAGCGTCAGTTTTTGGAGTAACCACCTGCTTAGTATCTTTTTCATGCTTAGCAGGTGCCGGATCTTCAGCCTTATCGGCTTTTTCAGAATGAATCGGTTTTGGATCTTCAGCCTTACGCGGTTTATCCACAGGTGCCTTAGGTTCTGGTCTTTCAGGAGTTTTGTTATTTTTAGGACCCTTGTGAGTGTTTCCTTCTGCATTTTCTGTACATGTTTCTTCTGAAGCTGCACTTAATGTTACTGATACGGCAGCATCAGTCTCAACGGCATCAGTTTCTGCTGAAGCTGATACAGCAGCTGATGCAGAGGCTGCGATCATGATCGCTGATAAACCAACTGTTAGTTTTTTGAATTTCATAAGATGTCTGCCCTGATATATTTGCCAGGGCAATCCTCCTTTCAAATAATAAAAAATAAGATTTTTTGGAATGAAGGTATTGTGTTGAGAATAAGCTATATTATATTGTCTTTTAATTAGATGCGTGGGCAGCTAAAAAGGTTGCATAAATCACAAAAAAAACATATTATTCACTCGTGTTTATGTAATATTGCCAAAATGTAAAAATTCACAACAGCAAAATTTGCGTAATAATAACAAAAAGATACCCGGCAAAAGCGGGAGTGCAATTGCCGGGTATCTTTCTTTAGGATAAATTTATAATTATTAATGGTAAAACAAAATATCTTTTTTTAAAAATCAAACCTGAGGACCAAGAACGATTTTTTCACCCATTACATACTGTTTTAAACGAGCAAGGTCAGCAATATCAACTTTGCTGTCTTCCATAACGTCAGCAACTATTGTTTCAATTTTGCTGAAGTTGTTTTTATCCATAAGCTTAACAGCAAGTATTGAAAGGTCAGTAAGATCTGTTACATTATCAGAGTTGAGATCACCAAATTTGATCTCTGAATACTTTTCAAAAGCATACATAACAAGATCTTCAACGCTTTCAGAATTGTCGAAAGCATCTTCGATAAATGCCTTTACATTTTCAGGAATTTCAATTACTGTAAGGTCTTTGTTTCCTTCAAATGCTTTAGGACCAATTAACTTAACATCCTTGTTCATTTCAACTTCATGAAGCTTAGGGCAGTCTTTGAAAGCCTTAGGACCAATTTTCTTTGTTCCTTCGCCGATATGAACTTTTTCAAGATGCTGATTTCCTTCAAAAGCTGATTCTTCAATTTCCTTTACCATAGGCGGAACTTTGAATTCCTTGTCTTCCTTTTCAGGTGAATAGGAAATGAGCTTTGAAAGGTCTTCGTTGTAAATAACACCGTCAACATGGATAGTACCATCAGGTCTTACATCTGCATGCTTGATGATGAAATCAAATGTCATCTGTTCGTCATCGATATCTGAAAGCGGATTTGACCATGATTCTTCCTTTGCTTTAGGAGTATCTTCAAGAGCTTCTTCAATAGCATTTAAAATGTCTGCTGAAACTTCTTCATCTGTAATTGAAACAGTAATGTCTTTCTTTGCTTCAGGACCATTCTTTTCAGTGGTTTCCTCAGCAGGAGCTTCCTCAACAGGAGCTTCAGTAACTGTTTCTTCAGTAACTGTTTCTTCATCAGCTGCAGGAGCTTCAATGTCAGCTGCAGGAGCTTCAACGTCAGCTGCAGGAGCTTCAAGGCCAGCTGCAGGAGCTTCAACGTCAGCAACAGGAGCTTCAACGTCAGCTGCGGGAGCAACAACGTCAGCAACAGGAGCTTCGTCAGCTACAGGAGCTTCAACATCTTCTGATTCTGCGATTGCTGTGAGAAGCACGGGAGCTTCGTTTGCAACGACGTCAAAATCAACTTCATCAGCTGCAGCTACAGAAAGAGTAGTTGATGCTGCAAGGACGATTGCCGAGATACCGGCAGCTATTTTTTTCATGTTCATAATTTTTTTCTGTCCTGGGTAAATAATTTGTTCAGGACAAACCTCCCTTCAAAATAAAAAATAAAGTATGGTTAATGTAAGTGTGGTATGTAGTGATAAGCGAATAAGCCATTTTTATTTGCTTGCATTAATAAGATGAAAACGAATATAAAAAGGTTGCAGAAAAAATTAAAAAAATTTTTTAATTTTTCATCAGTGTATTTTTTCTGTGATTGATCAAATATGTGCAATATAATAGTATATATATCGGAAAATATGGCGAAATTATGAAAAAATTGCTGTTATGGAACTTTTTTGCGGTTATTTTCATCTTATTATTGTAGATATATTTAAAGAGCAATGATCCGGTTTGGATCGTCAGCATATTCTGAATGTCGGGATGACCGAAAAGCGTAAATATCTATATTCGCCTTTGTGATTTTATGACTGTAAATAATTAAAAAAAATCTTTTTTTATGGAACTTTTCATAATATATATACATCTTATTTTAGTAATGATATGTTATGAAGAAAAATGTATTGACATAGTACTGATTCAACTGTAAAATTAAATACAAATACTGCTTTATATCTTTGCAGTGATTTTTGAACTGACAATACAAAGGGGCGGGTATATGGATTTCAAACAGCAATTCAGCCAGCTTGTTATGAAACACAGTGATTCGCTTTTCTTTACAGCCAAGTCAATCTTGAGAAATGATACAGACGCCGAGGATGCAGTCTGCAGTGCAGTGATGAAAGCATATGAAAAGTTTGACCAGCTCAAAGAGATAGCTTTTTTTAAGTCATGGATCACACGAATAGTAATAAACGAGGCATATGCTATATGCAGGAAAAATAAAAATGTTCAGTCTCTTGAAGAAGTAACTGCTGAACCTTCATATTCAGAGAATTTTGACGAAACATGGGATATTATAAATTCTCTTGAGGAAGAGTACCGAACGGTGCTTATTATGTTTTATTATGATGAAATACCGATTAAGGACATTGCGGATTATTTGAATGTCGCGGTCGGGACCGTAAAATCACGACTAAGCCGAGGGCGACAGAAAGTTAAGGATTTGATCAAATAGATAGGAAAGGAAGGGTAAAGAACATGTATTCGGATGAAAAAGATACGGATATGCTCATAAGAAAAAGTGCTGAGCATAAAAACGACTTTATACCTGACTCATACAAGAAAAAATTATTATTAACACTTGAATGTCTGCCTGATAAGGCAACAGGCGGACAAATAACCGAAGAAGCTGATATTAAGATCATTAATAACAGACATAAGATAGAGTTCAGAGCAATTGCATCTGCAGCAGCTGCCGTGGTTCTTCTTTTTGGAGGCTATTCACTGCTTTCAAAGGTCATCACTCCGGGTGAAAAACCGGAAATAACTGACTCATCAGCGATAGTAGCTACAGAAGCAACAACTTCGTCGTCAACTGTTAAGAATGAGAAAAAAGCTGTGATCGCGGAAACAACCTGTACTACTATTGGCGAAGTTACTACTGAAGAAACTCTTAGCGAAACAAACAATGATTTCGAAGAAATTGAAAAATTTCAGGCCATCCCTGCTCCGGATGAAAAAGAACTGAATGAAGATAAGAAGATACATGAGAAAAAAAATGATGACCCGGTGAAAGCAGGAAAAGCAGAGGAAGCAAAGGGAGCTAAGGACGACAAGGGCGCAAAGGGTGCAAAGGATGATCCCGTTGTTCCGGAAATTGATCAGGCAGTTCAGGATCCCAATAAAACCAAACAGGAGGCTGATCAATTAACTGAAAGACCTGTTATACCGGAACTCAAAAACGAACTGCCAAAAAATGGAGCGGACGGTAAAAATGAGCCGGAAATCAGGAAAGGTCCTGCTCCGAAACTACAGTAAACATCAAGGAATACTTTTTGACCGTTTTTTATCAGGTCACAGAGGACATCTGTATAACAACACAGAGGATATCCCCCGCCTCTGCTTGTTAAAAGCAGAGCTTTGAACAACACAGAGCTTTGAAATAATTCGATAAAACATAGCAAAAATAATGTTGAAACATAAAAATAATTATGGTATAATTAAATAGTACATTTTATCTGCATCATGAAGTACATTTCATGGTGCAGAAAATATTTATTGAAAGGAATCATAATTATGCTGACAGATATCGAAATTGCTCAGGGCGCAAAAATGAAAAAGATCACTGAGATCGCATCAGGTCTCGGATTAGATAATGATGATATTGAACCATACGGACATTACAAAGCTAAGCTTTCTGAAGCCGTCTACAAAAAATTTGAAGACAGGCCGGACGGAAAGCTTATTCTTGTTACTGCTATAAATCCTACTCCTGCAGGAGAAGGAAAGACAACAGTCAGTGTCGGACTTACACAGGCTATGGCAAAGATAGGCAAAAAGACAATGCTTGCTCTCAGAGAACCTTCACTCGGACCGGTTTTCGGAATCAAGGGCGGTGCTGCAGGCGGCGGTTATTCGCAGGTCGTTCCTATGGAGGATATAAACCTTCACTTTACAGGTGATATGCATGCGATCACAGCTGCAAACAACCTTATCTGTGCAATGCTTGACAATCATATGCAGCAGGGAAATGAACTTAAAATAGACTGCAGAAGAGTCATCTTCAAGAGATGTCTTGATATGAATGACAGAGCACTCAGAAATACGATCATAGGTCTTGGCGGAAAAGTAAACGGAGTTCCGAGAGAGGACGGTTTTCAGATAACAGTTGCTTCTGAAATTATGGCTATTCTCTGTCTTGCATCAGATCTTGCAGACCTTAAGAAGAGAATAGGAAATATTCTCGTTGCATACAATACAGACGGAGAACCTGTATTTGCCCGTCAGCTTGGTGTTCAGGGGGCTGTTACTGCACTTCTTAAGGATGCTCTCAAGCCAAACCTTGTTCAGACACTTGAGAACAATCCTGTATTTATTCACGGCGGTCCTTTTGCAAATATTGCTCACGGATGCAACTCTGTAAGAGCAACTAAGCTTGCTCTCAAGCTTGGCGATTACTGTGTAACGGAAGCAGGCTTCGGTTCAGACCTCGGTGCAGAAAAATTCTTTGATATAAAGTGCCGCTGCTCAGGAATAAAGCCGTCATGCGTTGTTCTTGTTGCAACCATCAGAGCACTTAAATACAATGGCGGTGTTCCTAAGACTGAACTTACAACAGAAAATGTTGAAGCACTGAAAAAAGGTATCGTAAACTTAAAAACACATATAGAAAATATGCACAAATTCGGACTTCCGGTTGTTGTTGCCATCAACAGATTCCAGTCTGATACAGATGCTGAAATAAAAATAATAGAAGATCTTTGCTCTTCACTCGGTGTTGAAGTTTCACTTACAGAGATATTTGCAAAGGGCGGAGAAGGCGGACGTGACCTTGCTGAAAAGGTTTGCAGAACCATCGAGGAAAGTGAAAAGAGCGGAAAAACAAAATTCAGTCCGATATATGATGAAAAGCTTCCTGTAAAGGAAAAAATCGCAAAGATCGCTTCAGAAATATACAGAGCAGATGGTGTTATCTATACTGCACAGGCAGAAAAATCTCTTAAAGAGATCGAAAAGCTCGGCTTTGACAATATCCCTGTCTGCATTGCCAAAACACAGTACTCACTTTCCGACGATCCGACACTGTTAGGAAAGCCTGAAAACTTTAAGATCACAGTAAGAGACATGAAGCTTTCTTCAGGTGCAGGATTTGTGGTTGTATATACAGGTGATATCATGACGATGCCGGGACTTCCGAAACAGCCTGCAGCTCTTAAAATAGACTGTGACAACGACGGAAACATTTCAGGTCTGTTCTGATAACAAAAAGGAAAGATTTTTGATGTATAAAATAAAAACTTATTCGCCTGAGGAGACCATCGACTTTGCAAAAAAAGTCGGAGCTCTCCTGAAAAAAGGTGATGTTATAGCATTTAAAGGCGGACTCGGTGCAGGAAAGACGACATTTACAAGAGGTCTTGCAGCAGGTGCGGGACTTGATGAGGATGATGTCAGTTCTCCGACATTTGCACTTATAAACGAGTATTGTTCTGACGATATCTGCATGTATCATTTTGACATGTACAGAATAGAGAGCGTCGATGATCTTGAAACCACGGGCTTTTTTGATTATCCTTTGGAGGACAGTATTTTTGTTATAGAGTGGTCTGAAAATATTACAGATGCTCTGCCTGAAAATATGATCAGCATTGAGATCAACAGGATCGATGATCTGACAAGAGAAATTATTATCGAAGGAGATGATCGTTTTGCTGGTATTGGGAATTGATACTTCCGGAAAAAACGCATCAGTTGCACTGATGAATGAAGAGAGAATGCTTGCACAGTATTTTGTGGAAACACAGAAGACACATTCGCAGGTCATACTTCCTCTTTGTGAAAAAATGCTTGGTGACCTTGGAAAGACGGTCAGAGATGTTGACAGATTTGCAATTGCTGCGGGTCCGGGTTCATATACGGGTCTCAGAATAGGAATTTCAGCGATAAAGGCACTTTCTTTCGGACTTGACAGGGAGTGCAGCGGTGTTTCGACACTTGAATCCATAGCGTACAATTTTATCGGATGTGATAAAACAGTATGTACTGTAATGAAGGCAAGACTTGATATTGTTTACTGTGCGGTTTACAGGACATCGGGAAATGAAGTTACAGAAGTCATGGGAGACTGTATGATGAAGATGTCAGAGCTTATTGAAAAGCTCAAAGAGATGAATACTTCGGTCGTTGCAGCAGGTGATGCAGCTGCAGCTCTGACAGAGGAAGCAGCATCTCCGGATATCACACTTGCGCCTTCTCACCTCAGAATGCAGCTTGCGTCAGGTATATGTATGTGTGCAATGAATAAAAAAGGACAGTCACCGTATGAGCTGGATGCTGTGTACATGCAGATAACAAAAGCTGAAAAAGATCTTATCGAAAAAGAAAATCAAAATAAATAATCACTTTTGGAGGAATATAAAATGATAGCTATAGGCAGTGACCATGCAGGCTTCAGACTGAAGCAGGAAATCATAAATCATCTTAAGGAAAGAAATATTGAAGTTATGGATCTCGGCTGCAACGGAGAATCATGTGATTATCCTGAAATCGCAAAAAAAGTTTGTACCAAGGTAAGAGACAATGAAGCTGAAAAGGGAATTCTCTGCTGCGGTACCGGCATTGGAATGTCAATTGCAGCAAATAAGATGAATGGTATTCGCGCTGCAGTCTGCTCCGAGCATTTTTCTGTAAAATACACAAGACTTCACAACAACACAAATGTTCTCTGTTTAGGTGAAAGAACTACAGGTGCAGGTCTTGCATGCGAACTCGTTGATATTTTCGTAGATACTGAATTTGAAGGCGGACGTCATCAGAGAAGAGTAGATATGATAACAAAGATAGAAGAAGAAAACTGATTTTAATAATCAAAGGGAGGAATAAGATATGAATAAAAATGTGCATATTATTGATCATCCACTTGTTCAGCACAAGCTTTCGCTCTTAAGGGACAAGACAACAGGTGCCAAGGAATTCAGGGAGCTTATAGCTGAAACTTCCATGCTGATGTGCTATGAAGCTACAAGGGATCTTCCTCTGAAGGAAGTAGAGATCGCAACACCTCTCGGATTTGCAAAATCAAATGTTATTTCAGGAAGAAAACTTGCGTTTGTTCCGATACTCAGAGGCGGAATGGGTATGGTCGAGGGTGTGATAGCAATGGTTCCGGCTGCAAAAATAGGTCACATAGGAACATACCGTGATGCCGAAACCAAGGAGTCAGTCCTTTACTACTGCAAGCTTCCTGACGATATCGGTGAACGTGATACGATCCTTCTTGAACCGATGCTCGCAACAGGTGCTTCGCTTCTGGTTGCCATTGACGAGTTAAAGAAGAAAAACGTTAAAAACATAAAGATCATGTGCATCATTGCATCACCGGAAGGAATCGGAAAGGTTGCAGATGCATATCCTGACGTTGAGATCTACTGTGCCGCAATAGACGATCATCTTGATGAAAACAAGTACATCGTTCCCGGAATGGGAGATGCCGGTGACAGAATGTTCGGAACAAAGTAATGATCCGGTGATTTTCTGAAAATATGACCGTCTTTATTGGAACGGAGTCAATTATTTCAGAATCGATAAAAATTTATAACAACACAGAGGATATCCCCCGCCTCTGCAGCAATGTCATCAACTTAAGAAATTAGATATAAAAAAGCAACATAAAATTTGCAAATTTTGTTAATTGATGAAACGATAAATTCCCCAAAATGAGAAAGTAAAAT
>JAZUJY010000293.1:0-37319 GCA_045643005.1 Oscillospiraceae bacterium
CCTTATATGTGATTCCTGTTCGTCAGGCCAGGGGTTTGCCCGTGGTTAGTCTGTTCCCACATCCAGCTTCCTTCAGATTCCTTCTCGCGATGGACACCCTTGCTTTCGGCTATCTCCTTCCCGCTACCGGGCGGATTCGGGACTTTCACCCTTTAGAAACGTGCGCCGCCGGGCGCACATAAACGGCATCGCCCAAACATACAATTCGGGCGATGCCGTCTTTAAATACAAAGCATATAAAACTATTTATACGAATACACACTTATTTCAAAGCTCTGTGTTGTTACAGACTAACTTTTCTCTGACAAATATACAGATATTCTTCTCTGAAGATTTTTCGACACCTCTGATGATTCTTTACTTCCATAGAAAAATTCATTTATTTCTTCAGAAATTATTTTGTTGATCTCTTCATCATCAGTTTTGATCCTTTTTGCTGAATTTACAATGTCTGCTATTCTCTCCAGCGTCTCATCATCTATACCATATATTTGTATTTCCTCATCTCCGTAATAATAATAATTGACACTGTCAGCAGCAGTCTGTTTCTGTTTAAGGAGATCATATGAAGATGATTTTACAGGGAAAAATTTCTGACTTTCCGTCACAGAATCCTGATATTCATCTGTCAGAAACGATTTGATAAATTCCCAGGACTGAGATTTAAGTTCTGATTTTTTACAAATACCCATCATAAATGTCGGCTCAATCGTTACAGAACTTTCATATATTCCCGGCATACCCTTTAATGAAGAGATTTCTCCTATCTCTCCCTTTTCCATTAAATTAAAATCCTTGAATCCTCCCATATCAATAAAATCAAGAGTTGTCTTATTATTACGGAACGGATAGTCATTCTTTTCGTCTGTATTATCAGATATCTTTTTAAAATAATCAAGATATGCTGCGAAGCTTGGATTATCAAAACAACATTCATTTTTTTCAAAATCTGTAAAGCCATACAAATTAGACATAACGATTTTTTCAAGTAATTCTTCAGGTGAAATATTACAAAAATCTGCTTTCTGATCTGCTTCCATGCATGAAATAAATTCATCAACAGTCCATCCGGTTCCATCAGTAACATCTGAAGATTTACCGATAAGTCCGTTTATTTTGTATGATGGATAAATGAAATTGATCTTTCCGTCTGATTCACATGAACTTACTATATTTTGACTGTACTGATCAAGTGAGATGTCGTTGTCATTTTTGAAATACTCATTAAGATCTTCAGTTAAATCATTTCTTATCCAGCTTGTCATATCACTATAGCTGCTTGTTATCAGAATATCCGGAATATTTCCATTTGAAATATCTGCATTAAAACCACTGAGATCTGAGAAATCATAATCAACAGCATCAATATAATATTCAGTGCTGGTCTTATTATATTTCTTTATCATTAATCTGATATCATCGTCTGCCTGCCCGAATAAAGCTGCACGTATTTCTTTCTTTTTTGAGATTGCTTTATCAGATTTCATCAAAAGATAAATGTGATTTATTTCTGTTTCCTCTGATGAAGTCAGATCCTGTCCGATACATACCATAGTATTAATGTTGTCAAAATATAAATCTAAAATATTGTTCTCAAATATATCAGTGTCTAATATTTCCTTAAATTTTCCGGTCTGAGACAAATATCCGTAAACAGAAGTCATATCAAAATAATAAAAATCATAATCATCAGATCCGTTTATTATCTTTCCTTCGCTTTGACCCGGGAAATAATCATCTGCCTGTATATCTTTTATTTTTTCTCCGGTACCACAGTCTATCAAGGAAATAATGTTTTTGCCGTCCAACATTTCTGAAACGTATATATTTCCATCTTTACCATAACATAATCCGGTAATTTCCTCTGCGTTAAGTTTTAAATCCTTTATAATATTCAGCTGTGAATCAATTATAATTAAATGAAAGGAATCATTTTGAGAATCAGTTACTGCAAGACATACGTTTCCGCTTTGATCAGCTGTAATCAAATTATACGAAGCATAATTCTCAATTTTAACTTCTTTTCTTTCTCCGGACTCATCTATGCAGTAGTATTTTATTGTTCCTGTCTGATTGTTACCGGAAACATATCCCAATCTTCCGTTCCCGGTGATGCAGTAATCGCAAAACCATTCTTCATCAGGTAAGTCTATAGTATACTTATCAATAATATTTCCGTTCAGATCAGACAAATATATTGTATTTAACGGATTATATAGTTCATAATTTATGAAAGATAATTCATCCTGACTCAAACAGTAACTTTTAAAATCAGTCATATCAGTATCATCTGAACTGATAATTTTTTCTGAAGTATCATTATCTATTATATAGCCATAAACTCCATCAATATCAGAATAAATAAAATCATAATTATCATATGATCCACAGATGTTCCAATATGGTATATCATCAAGTTCAATCATCTCTTTCTGTTTTCCGTTTTCAGTATCAATTATGTCAATATATAATTTTTCATTTTTTCCATCGGCAGTTAAAACCAGAAGATCTCCGTCTGAAGATATAACGGAATCGCAGAATAATTCAGCAGCATCAGAAATTTCTGTGCCAAACCCTGAAGAAAAATCTTTTTTCAGGTTATATATTTTTATTATACTGTTTGTACTTTGAGAAAGAAGAAAATATGAACCATCATATTCAGTAATATTTAAAGGCGTCTGTCCGTTGATCTTCAAATCAACTGCATCTATCAGTTCAAGATCCCGGGAATAAATATGCACTTGGGCAACATTTTTGTTTTCAGTGTACCTGTCTGTAAGCAAACATATATTTCCGTTATCATCAAAAAACATGTCTGCTGCATTATCAAAATAATCTATTTCTTTACTTATTATAATTTCACCGGTTTTTCTGTCAAGTTTTTCAATTACAAATACTGATTGATTTTCTGTATCATGTTCTATATAGATATATTTCTCATCTGCAAGGCAATGTGAAAAACCTGACAGGTCAGAATCAACAGAAATATTTGATGTTTGACAAGTCTTTAAATCAACAAAATTCAACATTGCCTGACCGCCCATATTATAAGGATCATATCCATTAAAAGCTATTTTTTCACCATTGTATCTGACCGAAATAACATTTTTGGAGCTTTCCGGTACTTCAATCTGCTCAGATACAAATGAATTTTCTGACGGTGTAACAGAAATTATATTTTTATTTTGATTTTTTTCCTTTGATTTGCATGAAAACAAACCTAAAGAAAGTAAGACGAGCATGCCGCAAAACAAACTTCTTGTTACAATTTTCTCCTTCATAAGTTAAATAATTCCTTTCTTTCATTACAATCGGAATAAACTTCTCCGGATACTGCTCATACGGTTTGCCATATATGCAATATCCTTCATCTGCTTCAAATTCAAAGCTCTATGATCCTGTCGGCTTGTTTTACCACATAATCATCATGTGATACAATAATAATTGTTTTTCCATCATTATTAAGTCTTCTTAACAAAGAAATTATTTCACTTCTGTTTTCAGGATCAAGCGAACCGGTAGGTTCATCTGCAAGGATAATTTCAGACGGCTTTAACATAAGACGAGCTATTGCAACACGCTGCTGCTCACCGCCGCTTAATTTATAAACAGGTTTTTTTTGATAGTCACTTAGACCAACTGCGTCAAGACTCTTGGCTATTCTTTTCATTTTTTCTGATTTTGTATATTTTGTATATTTCATTGCTATCATCAGATTATATAAAACAGTGTCCGTATCTATCAAAGCATAATTCTGAAACAAATATCCTATTTTATTTCTTATGAGATTTCGTTTCTGATATTCCATAAGATTATGTATGTCTTTTCCAAAAAGTTCAATCTGCCCGCTGTCATATGAATCCAGTAATCCGATTATATTCAAAAGCGTACTTTTTCCACAGCCGCTTTTTCCATGTATACAAACAAACTCTCCTTGTTTAATATCAAAAGATATATCATTAAGGATCAGTTTTTTTTCAAAGCTTTTTTTTAATGATCTTATTTTAAGTACATCCATAAGTGAATTAATTCCTCTCAAGTCGTAAACACCACTTCAGTCAGTGTTTTGAAATTAGTCATATACATCCCCGATTATTTTCATCTACGCTTTTTGTTTTAAAAGATATACAATATTTCTTTTTTCGTAAATTCCGGCAATTATAAAAGTAAACAATAAATCTGTTATTATGAAAATAAGTGCTAACGGTATTGCCATTAATTTTCTGGAAATTAATATTGATATTACAAATATGATCCCTGAAGACATCATAAAATTGGTAAACAATGAAATATGTTTACTAAACATTCCATATCCCATCAGATGGAAAACAGAAATATAATTTGAAAACTCAATAAAATATATAATATTATTCTGAACAGAAACAGCTATCAATGCTGCAATTAAGGAAAGTACAATTAATAACATATATTTTAAAGAATTCTGAACAGAATCGATTTCAGCTGATACAGAATTATATAAGTTATACACATCAAAAAAATAAATGCTGTTATCATAATATTTATATAAAGTATCATAAAAATCAACTATGTCTTTATTGGTTTTACATTCAACTTTTACCGGTCCGTTACTATACCCTGCAAAATAAGCATAGTCCAGCAAATCATTTGAATTTTTTCTTGTTAAAACTCTTATAACAGGATCTTCTACAAGTCCGTTTTCCCCTACATCCACTCGATATGAAAAAGCTTTCTGTTTATTTTTTATCCATATAATATCATATTTTCTGGAAGAATGTTCGTGTTCAAATACATTATAATAATACTGTTCAATATCCTGTTCAAATTCCTTGTATTTTTCCGGTATTAACATAATACCGTGTTCTTCTTCATCTGATATTTCAATTATATTTCCATTTATGTCAAGAAGCTTATTATTTTTAAGAAAATTTGGATTTACAGTAGCATACCTGCATTCATAATCTCTTCCCGGATGATGTTTTATATTTTCTTTAAATGCTTCTTCTTCATATAAACTAAATTCCGAAAGAACAGCTCCTTTTTTATCCAGCTCCATATATACTTTATAGCTGGATTTACATTCTTCCTCGCTTAATGTACCTTCATAATCTGAACACTTTATTCCAATACCACTGACACAATAATAATTTTTGGTTTCAGTCCACTTTCCGTATTTATTCTGATAATTTTTTAAAGAAATACTATATTCGGACAAACATGAACCTACTATTACCAGCAGCACTATAGAAATAACTGTTTTCACTAAAAAATTAAAAATAATTATCTTTAAACATGAATTGTTATTCTTAACAATTTCCGTAACAGAGAAGCCGGCTGACAGAGAATATATTATCAATACTGATAATATTGAAATAACTGCAACCAAACAATATAACAATAATATTTTTTTTGCATATGATAAAAAGAAAATATTATATTTTTTGAACTTTAAAGCACTTAGAACAAAAAACACGGATACCGAACATATACATTCAATAATTAACATTGACCTTATTTTTTCAATACACAGTGTGACACGAGAATACCCAAGCATCTTTTTTATTGAAATATCTTTAATTGAATTAAACAAATCAAATATTACAAGTGCAAGAAAAATAACAATTACTGATATCAGTATTATATATATATATGTTTTTTTTGTATATGTCTGAGAATCATTAATATACTCCGTTTCGATTATATCGATCCCTTCGGATCTCAGATCTAACAAAAACGCATTATATTTTGATTTACTTATTACTATATTTAGTTTTCCGTCCAATACATCCTCATTCAAACCGCTTTTAACCGTTTTGATCGTACAGTTGATATTTCCGGAGAAATCCAGTATTTCACCAATTTGATTCGGATCGTTTGTATTATTTGTTGATAAGTATAAATCTGATTCCATTTCATCTTTAGTAAAAAAACGTCCGTTATAAAATTTGTTATTCTGAAAATAAGTAAAATTATTAGCATAAATATATTTAACTATTTCTTTTTCGGATTTTTCATTTTTAATCACAGTAGAATACATATCAGCATTGTAACTGTCAAGACATTTAATTATCGCTTCATATTGATCGTCATTAGCTCCTTTTATCAGTAAAGAAAATGTCTCTCCCTGTCTTTCTCCCATGTAAAGCAGGTTATTGTATGCTTCTTTTTCTTTAACTTCAAAAGTAATTTCAAAAATAAAAATCGCCATAAAGATGAAAACTGCTGCTGTAAATATTTTCTTTTTCAATTTTTTCTCCTTATTGTCTTTATTTAAAATGATAAAAGAGTATTGTAAGTCTTCAACAATACTGTAATGATACTCTAAGATACCGCCGTTAGTGTTCTTTTTGGGAATCCATATACAACGAATATCATATACCGGGTTTACGCTATAAGATGCTATAAATTAAAAATATATGTGTCTGAAACATATCAGACACATATATTTTTATTACTCAAACTTCACGCATCAAAAACAACTGTGTAGTCTGAGTTAAGTATATAAACAACTTATCCGATAAAATAAATACATTTTTTTATAGTGCGCGCTCTCTATCAAATGATACTTAACAAATCATAAAGTCATTCATCTTATGTTATAATCTATAAAATATCCTTGTTTTTGAATAATTTTCTAATATTGTTCAATTAACAAGGCTATCTACCTATATTTATTCAACTCAAATATAATCTAATCTATTCAACAGTATATTTCTGTATCCTTAATATCATCATTGTTTTTTAATACTAAAATACCGACAAACAAAAATGCTGTTATCCCCAGCAAAATCATTACTATTCCTGCAAGTACATTCAACTCTGCTTTTTCTATGTCAACAATCTCAATAAAATAATTTTCTTCAACTTCAGGGTGATCTTCGCCCAATTTCCATTTTGAAGTATCCAGCAGTTTGATTTTTTTATCTGCTTTCAGATATCTGCCATGAAATACAATTCCATCAGCCGAAATGAAAGAATCATGATTCGTTGACATTTCGCCGTTTTTCAATGCACTTTCAGTGTCTTTATATAATCTCTCAAACTCCTCTTTATACGGATACGGTGCAGAAAAACTTACCAGTTTTCCGCCAAATTCCGCAATGTAATTTTCTCTGACAGATTTCTGACTTGCAATACTGCTCTGATCATAAACCTGATAAACTATTCCGCTTATCACATCACCATCCTGACATGATCCGATATCTTCAACACTGACTGCGCTGCTGAACAAATACCTGTCTTTTATTCCGGAGCTTAGATTTACAACACCTCTGCCTGCAAAAACCACAGATATTATCATTATAAACTGCATTTTCCAGTTACATCTGCTTATTGCTGAAGAAAAACGAACGATTTTGTTTTCCATAATCTTATCATATTCATCTTTCACAGAACAGGCAAAATCATCATCCTGTTCCAAAGCATTTTCTATGTAAAAAGATACAAACTTCGGATATCCAAATAATGTTTTCATTTTTTCATCCGTATAACAGCTTTCTATTCGAAGCAAGTGTATCAGAACAGAAACCCATATTGTAATCGAAAAGCAGTCAGCAACTGCCATAAGAATGATAAAATACAGTATATCAAGCGCAAGCTCTGCATAATTTGCTAACTTATCACGTCTGATTATGTGAAATATTATATTTCCTAAAGTTACCAAAGAACAAAATAGCGCATTCTTTCCATCCGATTTTAAATAAGTTAAAGAATTAAAAGTCTCATATAAAATCAAAGCTTCAGCTGCAAATTGTAAATAATCAAGCATTTGCTTTTTTTTAGCTATCCGTCTGAACCCGCTTAATCTTATCAACAGATAATCTTTCATTTCTCTTTTCATAAATTCTGCTCCTTGTTATGTTTCTTCAAAAATATAAAGTCAACTAAAACAACAATGATACGATATACTGATATTTTTTTATGAAATGAAATGGAAAATATAATCTGCATTATGTCTAATATATCAAAAAATCAGTGATCCATTAACAGCAGTTTTGCAACCGTCCAAATTAAGCTAACAAAAACAAACTAATTAAAATCATTTTCCTTTTATTAGCATTATTATACATGAAATCAATAGTAAATGCAAGAGTTTTTCGATAATTTGTCAAAAAAAATACACAAATATATAACAATCCATTAAAATTATCAGCATATTTTCCAATGTTTTAGTTGTAACATAATTTATCTTTTTGTTTTATATTTAGAACAACAGCTGCAGGAACATCCACTGCATTTACCGCTGCATGCCCCTCTGTGCTTTATCATATACGCAACTGCACAAACGACAGCTGTAAATATTATGACCAGCAATACTGCATCCTTTATTCCCATATTATCATCCTCCGATAAACATCGATGCGACCCTGAATGCTATAAACGCAGCCCCCCATGCAACTGTGCACTGATAAAGAATCACAAATGCTGCATATTTTTTGTTAAGTTCCTTGCTTATGCATGATATAGTTGCAATACAAGGTGTATATAACAGTGTAAAAACAAGAAATGCCATAGCTGAAGCAGGGGAGAACATTGAAGACATTGCAGAAGGCAGGTCAGCGGTGCTTGAACCCATCAGTACGGCCAGAGTCGATACAACAGATTCCTTTGCAGTAAAGCCGGATATGAGCGCCGTAGAGGCTCTCCAGTCGCCGAAACCAAGAGGAGCAAATATTGGAGCAATAAGTCTGCCGACAGATGCAAGAAGACTGTCTGAACTGTCTTTTACAACATTTATCCTTGAATCAAATGTCTGGAGTGCCCAGATAATAAGAGAAGCGACAAAGATAACAGTAAATGCCTTTACTATAAAATCCTTTGCCTTGTCCCACATAAGCATGAGAACGCTTTTTCCGCTTGGAAGTCTGTAATTCGGAAGCTCCATGACAAACGGAACAGGTTTTCCCTTAAATACAGTTTTTCTCATGATCACTGAGCTAAGTATACTGATTATTATTCCGGTAAAATATAATATTGCCATCACAAGCGCTCTGTGATGAGGGAAGAATGCCATTGTAAACATTGCATATACAGGAACCTTTGCACTGCAGGACATGAATGGAATAAGTAGAATTGTCAGCTTTCTGTCTCGTTCAGATGATAACGTCCTTGATGACATTACAGCCGGAACGCTGCAGCCAAAGCCGATAAGAAGGGGAACTATGCTTCGTCCTGACAGGCCTGTTTTTCTCAGAGGCTTGTCCATAACAAAAGCTACACGTGCTATATATCCGCTGTCCTCAAGAATTGACAGGAAAAAGAAAAGAACAACTATGACAGGAAGAAATGACAGTACACTGCCTACTCCTGCAAATATTCCGTCTATTATCAGAGATTTTACAACGGGATTTATTCCATATTCCGTAAGAGCATTTTCAACAGTCGCAGACAAAAGCTCAATTCCAAGAGACAGTGCATTAGAAAGAGCTGCGCCTATAACACTGAAAGACAGCCAGAAGACCAGAAGCATGATAGCAACAAATATCGGTATTGCAAAAATTTTATGTGTCAGTATTTTGTCAATAGCAACGCTTCGCTCATATGCCTTTGATTTTTCACCTTTGATAACTGATTTTTTTACAACTTTGTCGATAAATGTATATCTCATATCGGCAAGAGCTGCTTCACGGTCTGTATCAAGCTCCTGTTCCATTTCATAAACACTGTGTTCTATAGTTTCCTTTTCGTTCTGAGAGAGATTCAGCTTTGAGAGCATCGGTTCATCACCCTCAACAAGCTTTGTTGCAGCAAATCTCGGAGGAACGCCGATCTTTTCGGCATGATCTTCAACAAGGTGCGTTATGGAGTGTATCGCTCTGTGAACAGGTCCTGAGCAGAAATCCTGTCTTTTCGGCAGAACTTTTCCTGAAGCAGCTTTGACAGCCTTTTCAATTAGTTCGTCAACGCCCTCGTTTTTGCTTGCTGAAATCGGGACTACAGGTACACCAAAGGATTCAGACAGGTCGGATATTTTGATGCTTCCTCCGTTGGTTCGAACTTCATCCATCATGTTGAGTGCAATAACGGTCGGAATGTTTAATTCCAGAAGCTGCATCGAAAGATAAAGATTTCTTTCTATATTTGTCGCATCAACAATATTAATAATACCGTCAGGTCTTTCATTTATCAGAAAATCTCTGGTAACTATCTCTTCAGATGTGTAAGGTGACAGGGAATAGATACCCGGAAGATCCACAACTACTGCATCTTTATGACCTCTGATCTGTCCGTCTTTCCTGTCTACTGTAACTCCGGGAAAATTTCCTACATGCTGATTTGAACCGGTCAGCTGATTAAAAAGTGTTGTTTTTCCACAGTTCTGATTTCCTGCAAGCGCAAAAACCATGTATTATGCCTCCTCAATTTCAATGTTCTTTGCATCTTCTTTTCTGAGTGTCAGTTCATAGCTTCTTATATGGAGCTGTATAGGGTCACCCATTGGCGCTATTTTGGTTACAGTCACTTCTGTATGCGGTGTTAATCCCATGTCCAGAAGATGTCTTCTGAGAGCTCCTTCGCCGCCTACTTTAACTATTTTCATTGTTTTTCCGATTTCTAAGTTATCAAGTGTCATTTTTTCCTCCGAAAATGTTATTTGTTTATGGGTTTAGTTTAATTGAATGACTTAAGTATTTGCAGGGCTTTGCGGTCGCCCTGCGCCTTCGCAGGCATTTACACAAAACCGTTGTGGTTACCGTTAGCTAACTAAAGAGCAAAAATAAAAATGCGAATAAACACATTTTTGAAGATTGTGATTATAATAACTTCTATAATTAAAGTATACTCCTATAAAAAAACAATGTCAATAGAATTCAGAAAAAAAGTTAGCATAGGGTAACCGTATTTCGAAAAGGCAGCCGTATTAAAAAATACGGCTGTAAAAACTAAAAACAAAGAGAAATGTATATTTTCCCAAACGGGAAAGAAAGCGGTACTACAATTGATTTTTCACTAATGATCTTGTTGTCAGTGCAAATAACATCGCCAAAAGAAAGTTTTCTTCCGTTTACGGCAAACATATTTGAAGAATACAGCCCATTCTGCAGGTTAAGAAATTCTACAGGACCGGTGTACAGACTTTCTGCCGATCTTCCCATATATCTTTTGGTAAATTCCGAAAATGATTTCTGAGAACCGAAGATACCCGTCTGTGCGCTTGAGCCATCGGTAAAATGCTGACAGACAAAGCATTCGGGTTTTCCGTCTTTCTCAAGATTAAATGTTGCAAGAGCAAAGTCATCGCCTACAAAACGAATGACATTTCTTACAAACAATGAGATATAGTTTGCATGATCCTCTTCAAGATCGTAGATGTTTGCAATATCCCTTGAAAGGTTTTTGTCATCGATATCCTGCTCTATTCCAAACTCCTGCCGATAAGTTTTTTTCAGATTTTCGTATTCGGTATCTGTTATATATCCCTTTGAGATCAAAGCCTCCGCCAGAGCAACATCGTCCTGCTGCTGCTTTAACAGAAGTTCATCAAGCTGTTCTTTTGTCAGAAAGCCCATGAAAACGGCAATGTCTCCAAGTTTTCTGTCAACCCTCTTCTGCTCGGCATGAACATATTCAACCTGCTCAGCCGTCATATAACCGGCACTTGTAACCAGAGAACCAAACCGCATCGCATATTTGTTCTTATTTGCAAGAGCATCATTAAGCTGTTCAGGCGAAATAATATTTTTATTCAGCAGATAATAACCAAAAAGCTGTGCAAACATCAGATCACTCCCCATATCAGTATAATTATATTATACAATATACAGAAAAAAATATCAACAGTTTTGAATAAAATATACAGTTTGCACTAATTATTATCATTCTTTTCGACTTTCACGATACAACGATCTGTTTTTCTACTGTTATTCATCCTCCTGTACTTCTTTTATATAGTCCGACGGAATATTAAATACACTGTCATCAACATCTTCAGAGAATTCGTCAATATACATGTATATTTTCTCATCACCTTCATTTCTGACCGGTTCCATAGCGTACAGTTCTCCGTCTTCGTCTATGCAGAGCTTTATTTTCACCTGTTTATTAGTAAAATATGTATCACAGTTCATTTTTCTGCCGTCGATATCCTCTTCGCTGCTGCTAAGGTAATACATTCCAGCAAAAATATCACACACGTAGCTCTCAAACTCATCATAACTGAAAAATCCCATAGACTGTGCTTCTTCGATCATGTCCGTTTCAAAATATTTCTTATCATTTTCATAAAGATCAATGAGCTTTTTATCCTTAACAATAAAATTATTTTCCGAAAACAGCGGGGGAGTCAGCTTCAGAGCCCATAATCCTTTTTTTCCGTCACAGCAGATATAATTTATTAAATCTTTATCCTCTGTACTGTAATGCCATTTGAGTGTATAAACTGTTTCCGGATTTGTTCGTGAAAAAAAATCTGCATATTTCTGACTTGCAAGTCCTGAAAAATCATATACGTCTCCTGAAGATTCTTCTGTATCAGCAGATGATACAGGATCGCTCTGATCGGCTTTTTTACTGTCGCATGAACACAGTATCACAGCAGAACATATCAATGAAAAAATCATAAAAATTAATATAAAATTTTTATTTATCATAGTATCATTCCTTTTATAAAAAAACAGATGCAGTATGTACTGAGGTACACGGCTGCATCTGCCGGTCTGTTTATTCTACGTTTAAAAAATTATCTTAACTTGCTTCCTGCAGGAACTGAATCATCAGCAAACATAACTTTTGCTGAACCGTCAGGCATATCTGCACAGCAGATCATTCCGAAGCTTTCTTCTCCGCAGAGCGTTACAGGCTTAAGATTTGCAACAATTACAACCTTTTTGCCAATGAGATCGTCAGGCTGATACCACTGGGCGATACCGGATACGACCTGTCTTCCGCCCATACCGTCATCAAGCTGAAGTTTGAGAAGCTTTTTGGACTTCTTGACTTTTTCGCATGAAACTACTTTTGCAACTCTGAGATCTGATCTGAAGAAATCATCTATACTTATCTCAGGAGAGAGCTCAGGTACTTCAGCCTTTTCCTCTTCCTGCTTAGGCGCATTTGCAGCTATAAGTGCATTGAGTTCTTCTATTTCCTTGTCAACATCTATTCTCGGGAAGAGAACATCACCTTTGTGAACTGTTACATTTGAAGGAAGAACACCAAATCTGCCGAGATTATCATATGATACATCATCAGCAGAAGCACCGATCTGTTCAAAAACCTTAGGCATTGTTGAAGGCATGAAACAGGAAAGAAGACCGGAACAAACTCTGATTGCTTCAAGAAGATTATAAAGAACACAGGCAAGTCTCGGTTTGTTTGCTTCATCCTTGGCAAGTACCCATGGTGCTGTTTCATCTATATATTTGTTAGCTGCAGATACAGTCTGGAATATTTCAGCCAGGGCATTCTGAAGCTGTGTGTTTTCAACATAATTATCAACTTTTCCTCTGAGTTGTGAAACTGACTCGATAAGTTTGTCATCAAACTCACCGGATTCTTTGTTTTCTATAAGGGTTCCGTTAAAATACTTGTCAACCATTGCAACTGTTCTTGAAACCAGGTTGCCAAATCCGTTTGCAAGGTCAGAGTTTATTCTGTTGATCATTATTTCATTTGAGAATGAGCTGTCTGCACCAAGCGCCATTTCTCTGAGAATATGGTATCTTATAGCATCAGCACCGTATCTTTCACCAAGAACAAAAGGATCAACAACATTCCCTAAAGATTTACTCATCTTCTGTCCGTTGAATGTTATCCAGCCATGAACAGCAAGATGCTGAGGCAAAGGCTGATCGAGTGCCATAAGCATTGCAGGCCAGATAATTGCATGGAATCTCATAATATCCTTTGCAACCATATGAACATCTGCAGGCCAGTATTTTTCATAGTCCTTATACTGTCCGTTTTCATAGCCGAGAGCAGTGATATAGTTTGAAAGTGCATCTACCCACACATAAACAACATGCTTTTCATCAAATGTTACCGGAATACCCCATTTGAAAGTGGTTCTCGATACACAAAGATCCTCAAGACCCGGTTTTATAAAGTTGTTTACAAGCTCCATAGCTCTTGTTTTTGGTCTGAGATAATCAGTTTCTGTAAGAAGCTTTTCAATTCTGTCAGCAAAAGGTGACATTTTGAAGAAATATGCTTCTTCTTCGGCTTCAGTAACTTCACGTCCGCAGTCAGGACATTTGCCGTCAACAAGCTGTGATTCTGTCCAGAAGCTTTCACATGGAGTACAGTATTTTCCTTTGTACTTTCCTTTGTAGATATATCCTTTATCGTAGAGAGCTTTAAAAATATTCTGAACAGACTCAACATGATAATCATCAGTTGTTCTTATATATCTGTCATAGCTTATATTCATATAGCTCCAGAGATTTTTAAATACTTTTACTATTTCATCAACATATTCCTTTGGAGTTACGCCTTTTTCACGAGCCTTCTGTTCAATTTTCAGACCATGCTCATCGGTTCCCGTAAGGAACATTACGTCGTAGCCCTGCATTCGTTTGTAACGTGCTATTGAATCGCATGCAACTGTTGTATAGCAGTGTCCGATATGCGGATTTCCCGAAGGGTAGTAGATTGGAGTTGTAATGTAAAAAGGTTTCTTAGGCATAATAAATTCCTCCATTGTCTTATAATTTATACCAACTTTTATTATACAATATTAATTACTGTTTGTCAAAATAAATTGCTGATATTATTTTATATTGATACATAAAAATTTGTCTTTTAAAATCTCATTTAAAATACCAGAAAACAACCCGCCTGTTAATCACATATATTAAAATATACTCAAAAAGGAATCTGCTGAAATAAACAGATTCCTTTTAAATTAATATTATTTAAATACTATAGAGCCGCGATCAGTTTTTTCTCGGTCCGAGATAAGCAACAGGATCCTTGCAGACATACTGCTTCATGAGTGCAAGATCAGCAATATCCACTATTCCGTTTGCATCAGCATCACAGGCTGCTATCTGTTCTTCTGCAAGAGTTTTCGGATCCATAAGATAAACAGAAAGCAGAGTAAGATCAGTAAGCTCAACAACACCGTTATTGTCAATATCTCCGTAAAAGGGTGTCTTGTCTTCAGCATCAGTCTGTTCAGTTTCTTCAGTTGTCTGTGCTTCAGTAATTTCAGTTGTGGTTGGTTCTTCAGTCTTTCCGCCGTCCTGTTTTCCATCTGATTTATAGAGATCCTTCGGAAGCTCATCAAGAGTAATACAGTAATCACTCTGATAGATGGTTTTCAGATCTTCAACCTTGTTGAAAACTTCACCGGAAAGGAAATTGTTATTTTCAGATCCTCCGTCATACCATGGGCAGAAATACAGCCATGAAGCATGTTCAGTCTGAAGGTTGTTCAGTGTTGAAATACAGTCACATTCAGCCATTGCAACCATTTTATTTTTGGTTGTAAGGTTTACAAGGCTCCAGAAAGTACTGCCGGCAGCTGAATCATCATGGACCAGTGAAGGCTGCCAGTTGTTTTCGGCAAGATACTTGGTACAGCTGTACTTGTCAAAACCTACGAGGTCAACATATTCATCACCCGGATACCAGTCGCCTGAAGTCGGATAATCATAGCCGTTCCATTCAAATATAAGATTATTAAGTCCGTATGTCTTTGTAAGAGTTGTATATGTCAGTTTCCATATATCCTTATATGCAGCAGAACCGCTTTTGCCCCACCAGAACCACGATGCAGTTTCACCGCCGCCGCCTTCAGCTTCATGAAGCGGTCTGAAAATAAGAGGAACATTTACATCATCAAGCTTTTTGAGTGCATCAGCAAGAAGTTTCAGGCAAAGCATATAGTATTCATTTTCCTTTGTGCCCTCTGTACAAACTTTCGAAGCATCAAAATCTGTTTTGGTTGGTTCATAGGTTGCATTGCCCCAGTCAACAGCATCACCAACTTTATAGTCTGCAAAATTCATCGGAACTGTAATATGCCATGATGCAGTTGCAATACCGTTGTTTCCGTACTGGTTGTCTGTACACCAGCTGATGATCCTGTCAACCGTACCATCATCATTCCCATAAAGAGGATTTGCTGTGTTCATAAAGTCAAAGCCTCTTATTGCCGGATATTTTCCTGTATTTTTATAAATATAATCAAATTCATATTCAAAATCATGAGGACCGTATTTGTATATTTCCTGCTGACCTGAAATAGTGTTTTTGCCGTAAACTGATGCAAGATAATTCATCAAAGCCTGTGCTTCCTTGGTTGCATTCGGGTTTGAAAGCTTGCTGTTTCCGGATACTGTATCATAGACCTTCGGACTGATCTCCATATAATCAAATTTTGTCCAGCCCCATGATTTTGAGATCTTTATCTTGTTTTCCCCGGCATTTAATTTGACAGTTGAAACAGTAAACGGACTATATTCAGCGGAACCTTCCGGAATTGAAATATTTCCTGCTGACTTGTCGTTTACATAGAGGTTTTGCTGTTTGGCAGTCCCTACACCCAGAGCAGCCATAACAATGTCATACATTCCTTCTGTTTCTGCGTTGACTGTAACAGTAATATCTCCGTCCTCAGTCATGTAAAGAACAGAACCTCCGCTGGCAAATGAATCAGTATCAACTTTTACTGTACCTGTAAATTCTGCATCCTCAAATTCATATCTCACTGTATCTCCTTTTGATGAAACGTCCATACAGAACTGATCATTACATGTTCCGACAGCACCGACAGAAAGAAATGATGCTAAAAGAAAGCTGGTTATTTTATTAATTTTTACTGAAATCAAGTTAATTACCTCCAAATCAAAAATAACATCTATAATAATTATTATAACATACAAAAAAGTATTTTTCAATTGTAAGTTCGTACAAATTTACTTAAATTAAAGTATTTGCACGCTAATTTAAGTAAATCTTATCTGCTATAATATTTAATGGATTTATTGATTTTGAGATAAATTTATATCGTCTGTTTATGCTGGTTGCAAACGTCTTAAACGAACAGGATATAATATGAAATTTAAGTAATTTAAGTAAATAACCAAAAAAATCCGGACCCTGAAAAATAAGGGTCCGGAAGATCATCAGCAAGCTTTTTCTGTCTGTTTCTTTTTGTACTCTTCCATAAGAGCATCATTTAATAATTTTGACAAATCGATATTTTCCTTAGCTGCAAAATCATCAAGCCATTTCAGTACCGGAACAGACTTATTAATATTTCTTTCAAAATGATACTTTGCATAAGCTTCTACGTCACAATTTACGATTTTAAGAAAAGCCCTCGTATACTCATCACTAACGCTCGGTCTGAGCTTTTTCATATCGGATGGTTCAGGAATAGGCTCTTTTTTTATGATAAGATTATATATATATCTTGCAAGTAATTCAACACCGTTTGCAAGTGCTTTATCAAAATCATCACCAAATGCAGCAAGATTATTCAAATCAACAAACACAACACAATATCTGCCGTCAGGTCTCTGAAAAAAACAACCCGGATAAGAATATATCATCTTTTTTAGACCTCCTCTCAAAATCTGTCGAAAGTTTACGCGATTCGGAAAATCGCTTCTGTTCAATCGGCTATACCAACCGTCTGAACCAAGAAGATATCACACCATCTTCATGATACTGAGAAATCTTCTGTCTTGTAACTTTACCACTTACATTGTATATATTCATATTATACGCAATGATTATTCTTTTGTCAATAAATATAGACTCAGAAACATGAAAAAATCATAATTCCAATATTATATAGCTATAATATGATTTAAATAAAACACAGAAAAAACATAATGTAGAACATATGACAGACCGAATGATTTATAAAAAAACCAATTGCCAAAAAAAAATTATTATGGTATAATAATATTTGTATTTACCAAACAGAAGGAGGTTTGTTCTTGAGCTGCTGCAAATCAGTCATTTCCGTAATTTTATCAGTTATTATGCTTGTCGGCTTATCAGGATGTGCAATTTTTTCTGAGACAGAAACATTTTTAAAGCCTCCTAAGCTAACAGAACAGCATGAGAAAATATACAAGGCTCTCATAAATTCGAACAGTTCCAAAATCAACCTTAAATATCCCAAAACCGGCATGTATCTGTCACCGTTTGTAGTTGCAAACATCGATGACGAGCCAACGGATGAAGCTGTCGTATTTTATGAAAATACTGAATTATCAGGGGATGAGATATCATCTCTCAGATTCAACATTCTTGATCAGATGAACAATGAATGGTACTCTGTCTATGACATATCGCTCAACGAAGCAAATGAAATAGACCGTGTATATATATCAAAGCTCGGATCATATGACAGAACAGCCGTGATAATCGGCATAAACAACCAGACCGAAAAGGAAGCACGCATTTTTTTCTACGACAAGGATTCCATGCGTTCTGTTCAGTCTTTAGGAACGTATTCACAGATGGATATATGTGACCTGAATAACGACGGAGAAAATGAACTTCTTCTTATCGACCTTAAACCGAATGCCAAAACAGCTAAGCTTAAATGGTATAATTCGGATTTTATATTAACAGAAAGTCTGTTGCTTGAACTTTCAGAAAAAGATACTGAAACCATGCAGCTTTTATATGACACATCAAAGTCAAATAATGGAGAAACACTTATATATGCTGATTCGTATATCAACACAAATACGATACATACTGAATTACTTTGCCTTGACCGAAATTCCGATTCACTCAAGCTGAAAAAGCTTGAACCTGAAAATGCTGATGAAATAGATACTGTCCGTCCGTATTCACTTGCATCAAGAGACATAGACGGAGACGGTGCCATAGAGATCCCGATATATTATGTTTTCAAGGAAGACCTCAACAAACCGGAAACAGAACAAATGAAGCTCACAAACTGGTATGTATTTGAGAACAACAAACTTATTCGAAAGCATTCCGGATATTACAGCATCAATAACGGATATGCATTTTTGTTTCCTGAACGATGGGAAGATAATGTATCTGTCAGAATCGAGAACAATGATGTAATATTCTTTTTCTGCAGTCAAAACAAACAGATCGAATTATTCAGGATCTGTACACGAAGTAAAGATGAAAAACAAAACTTTATTTCACATAATACAAATAAATACCCTCAAATAGACGAGATCTATTCAAATGGAAATATAGTTTATCTCGCCTGTATTGCACAGCAAAACACAAATAATAAAACTATGCTTCCAAGCATGACGGAAATATCATTTGGTTTTAAACCGATCGAATAAAGAAAAAGGAGAATTTGCAATGAAAAGAATACTGGTTTGCGAAGATGAAGACGTTATCAGAGATTTTGTGGTTATAAACCTCAGAAGAGCAGGTTACGACGTAGTTGATGTCAACTGTGGTGAAGAAGCTTTAAAAGTATTTGAAAGTGAACACGGAAATTTTGATGTCGCCCTTCTTGATATCATGATGCCCGGCATTGACGGATTCACAGTTTGCAAAAGGCTTCGTGAGAAAAGTACAACTCTCGGAATAATCATGCTTTCAGCAAAATCTCAGGAAATGGATAAAGTCAGCGGATTAATGATCGGTGCTGACGATTACATGACAAAGCCGTTTTCACCTTCTGAGCTGACAGCAAGAGTTGATGCCATTTACAGACGTGTCTGCATGAGCTTCAACAAAATAGAAGAATCACCTATCATCGAATCCGGTCCCTTCAAGCTTGATCTTAAAAGCAGGACTGTTTCAAAAAACAACAAGTTTATTGATCTGACCCAGGTTGAATATCAGATACTTGAATTCTTTTTAAACAATAAAAATACAGCACTTGACAGATCCAGCATTCTAACACAGATCTGGGGAGAAACGTATGTCGGAGATGAAAAAATCGTTGATGTTAATATCCGACGAATAAGAATGAAAATAGAGGACGAACCGTCAAATCCTCAGTATATCTTAACAGTCTGGGGATTTGGATACAAATGGAATGAATAAAAAATGAAACTGCATATTATCAAATCAAAAAACAAGCAGCCTAAAACCAAACTTAATGTTTCACAGTCTTCTTTTTTCAAAGACAGCCTTCTTTTCAGATGGGTATTCAACAACCTTATCATTCTTATTATGATTTTAATGGTTCTGGCTGTAGTACTTATATGGGTCGTTTATAAATATTATGACCAGTCAACAGAACAGTGCCTTAAAAACAGACTTCAGACAATATCAAGCAGTTTGGAGCGCTATTCAAATGATAAAACCAGAAATTTTTCAAATGAAGTTCGTAATATAGTTGAAACCTTTACTGATAAGGATAAAATGGAACTGATGGCGATAGACTCAAAAGGAAAAATAATCATCACTTCTTCAGGATTCTCTCCTGATTCATCGATCATGATGAATGACTATGAAGAGGCTGTTAAAACAAACACATTTGCGAAAAGCAAGGGATATTCTGAAAGAGGCGAAAAAATAATGGCTCTTTCATATCCGATATCTCAGTCAGTCAAGAATTCCGAATATTCAGCAATAAGAGTAGTTGTTTCCATGTCTGAAGTAGATGAAAATATTCATTATATGACAAGGATCATTATTCTTTGCTGTTTTGTAATTCTGGCACCTTTGATCTTTTCAGGATTTTACTTTGTCGGATCAATAGTTAGACCTATTCAAAAAATCAACAATATTACAAAAAAATATGCTATGGGTGATTTTTCAGAACGAATCAACAATGAAACCAAAGATGAAATAGGACAGCTGTGCTGCTCTATCAACTATATGGCAAATGAGTTGTCAACCGCAGAAGCAATGAAAAATGAGTTTATTTCATCCGTTTCTCATGAATTAAGAACACCTTTAGCTGCTATTAAATTATGCGCAGAAACTCTTAATTATGACAGTGACCCGGTTACAACCAAAAAAGGTATCACAGCTATTATCCATGAAACAGACAGACTCTCTGAGCTGGTTGAAGGACTTCTAAACTTTTCTGCTATGCAGAACGGTAAATTTACAATGCAGATGGATACTATCGACATACTTGCTGAACTTGAAGAGGCAGTTCTTATATATACCGAAAAAGCCAAACACGAAAATGTAGTTATCAACTACAACCAACCTGAGTATCTCCCGTTTATTATCGGAGATAAAAATCGTCTCAAACAAGTATTTATAAACATTATTGACAATGCCATCAAGTATTCAACGTTCCCTGATCATCAAAGTATTGTTGATATCAACGCCGGACTCAAGGATAATAATTTCATCCGTATTTCAGTAAAAGACAATGGCTGTGGAATTAAAGCAACCGATCTTCCGAAAGTCAAAACAAAATTCTTTAAAGCCAACCATACAAAACGCGGTTCAGGTATTGGACTTGCAGTAGCAGATGAAATTATAAACATGCATCAGGGTACAATAGAAATAGAAAGCAAGGAAAACGTCGGAACAACTGTTCACATTTTCCTTCCTATTGAAAAAAAACACTAAACATGGTTTAAACTATGTTTAATCGGTTGACTGCAGACGACCTATGATATTATTTGCAGAGAAAAGAGGATTCTTTATGAGCAAAATACACAAGTCCAAAATCGGCGGACAAGCTCTCATCGAAGGTATTATGATGAAAGGCATATACAAATCAGCAATGGCGTGCAGACTTCCGGACGGAACCATAGATGTTGAAACATGGGACGATAACAACGGAAAAAATGCTCCCTGGTATAAAAAAACACCTTTTATCCGGGGTTCATTCAACTTTGTTTCATCACTTGTTTCCGGATATAAATGTCTTATGAAATCTGCCGAAAAACAAATGACTGAAGAAGAATCAGAAGAGGAAATGAGTAAATTTGAAAAATGGCTTGACGATAAATTCGGAGAAAAGATCATGGGAATTGTATCAACAATTGCCATGGTGCTCGGAATTATACTAAGTCTTTTCCTTTTTAAATTTATACCAACGTTTGCAACCAAACCTCTTGAAGATATTCACATTCTTCGTACTATAGTTGAAGGCATTCTTAAAATTGCTATATTTATCGGATATCTTGCAGTTACAGCGACCATGAAGGATATCAGAAGAACATATGAATATCACGGTGCTGAACATAAAACGATAGCATGTTATGAACATCATGAAGAGCTCACTGTTGAAAACGTAAAAAAGCATTCCAGATTTCATCCTCGCTGCGGTACAAGCTTTATATTTATCTCTTTATTTATTAGTATTTTCGTTTTTTGTTTTATTCCTACATTTTCAGGTCTTCAAAAAACAGCACGTATATTTGTCAGATTAGGAATCCAGCTCCTGCTTCTTCCGGTTATCATAGGAATAGCTTATGAACTTATCAAACTTGCAGGAAGAAAAGAAAATACTTTTACAAAGTGTATCTCTGCCCCGGGTTTGCAACTTCAGAAACTTACAACCAGAGAACCTGATGCAGAACAGATCGAAGTTGCAATAGCAGCTATTAAACCATGCATTCCGGATGATTTGGAGGAAGACAATTGGTAACCATCAATCAACTTTTAAACGAAATCAAAACCATATTAAAAAATGGCGGAATTGAAGACTATATTTTTGAATCAAGATGCATTATAGAAAATATAATGCATCTTTCTCATTCTGAAATAGTTTTAAACCGTGACTTAACAGTTTCAGACGATCAGTATACTAAAGCTCATCATTTTGCAGAAGTCAGGATAACCGGTTACCCTCTTCAGTATATTCTCGGTATCTGGGAATTCTACAGTCTGCCTTTTTATGTAGGTGAAGGCGTTCTGATCCCAAGGCAGGATACTGAAACTCTTGTTGATCATGTTTTAAATTATTGCAAAACAACCAAATCCAACTGTAAACTTAATTGTGTTGATCTGTGCAGCGGATCCGGTTGTATTGCTGTTTCTTTAAGTTTAAACCTTCCACTGGCCCGTTTTTCAGCGGTTGAATATTCTGAGAAGGCAATTTCTTATCTTCAGAGAAATGTTTCTCTGAATAAAGTTGAAAATATAAATATTCTGAAAGGAGATGTGCTTGATAAAAATTCAGCATCCTGTTTCTCTGATCTGGATATTATAGTTTCAAACCCCCCGTATCTGACTGATAATGACATGAACAAATTGCAAACCGAAGTCACATATGAACCAAGAGAAGCTCTTGAAGGTGGTTCAGATGGTTTGATCTTTTATCGTACTATTGTTGCCAACTGGAAGCATACTCTTAAATACAACGGGTTAATTGCTTTTGAAATAGGAATAGGTCAGGAAAATGATGTTGCAAAAATTCTTAAAGAAAATGAGTTTGCAAATATATCATTTTCAAAAGATCTGAACGGCATCATCAGAGTTGTTTCTGCAAATTACCAACCATGTTTGAACTATTAACAAACTTTTAAACCATATTTAACTATTTAACTTCTATTGGTTGTCTTATTCATAGCCATGTGTTGATATATCTTAGGTTTCATATTGAAATATTATTAAACAACCAACCGTTTTCATTAATTACTGTTTTCAAAGCTCTGCTTTTAACAAGCAGAGGCGATTCGTAGAATCGGTTCCCGCTCAGTCGGAGATTGTACTCCGACTGTTTGGTCAGATATCCCCCGCTGCCTGCAGAGGCGGGGGATATCCTCTGTGTTGTTATATATGAAACAGTTTGTAAACTATTTTTATGTTGTATGTCTTTTAAAACAAAAAGAACCGTTACCTCATCTGAAGTAACGGCTATTTTTTTATCAGATAAAACTATATTACATTAAATCATGCACTCTCATGCTCTTTTTTATGAAATAGTCTTTTAAAAATACCTTTTTTCTCATTTTCTCCGGATGTTATCAGTCTGAACTGCTCCTGCTCAGCACGATGCAGCTGCTGCTGCTGATCTATCAGCTTCTGAAGCTCACTTATCTGCTTATCCTTTGCTTCAAGCTGCTCCTGCATCTTTTTATGCTGATCCATATTACAGTCCATCAGCTCTTTGATCTGCTGATCTTTTGAATTGATCTGGTCTGATAACACTTTTAAAGTTGTATCAAAATATGATGAAAATATGCTGTTCTGAACTGACATACTGATGTCTTCATATACACTCTCAGTGCAATCAGCAGCTGCCTGACTGCTTTGCTGTGAATCAGCAAACAATTCAAGAGCGTCCTTGCTTATAAGCTTCATCTTACCATTATTTTGAACATATTTATTCAATACGCTGTCTGTCTGATTTAAACGTTTATAAACTGCTTGTGTAGTTACGTTTGCAAGTGTTGCAAATTCCTTAATCGTAACATATTTTGCTTCAGTTGCTTCCATATAAGTCCTCCCATGTTGGTTGTCTGAAATAAAGCATCATGTTGACAACCTCATTCTCTTTCCTAATTATTATACATGTTTGCAATCAAAAAGTCAATAGAAAGTTGATCAAAAAAAGTCGTCAAACAACGGTTGCACCGATGTTTGCAATCTCAACTCAACCAGTTTAAACTGTATCAGGCACGAAATTTCAATGATCTCAGTGCATACTTACAACCGGTCAAAAAAGCACGTTTGCAAGCACAAAACACGGTTGCAAACTATTCAAACGTTGTTTTTCATAAAGAAAAAGCATGAAAAATATGATAATTACAAAAAACAGACAAAAATCATAAAAGAAGAGAAGAAAAACAGATGGAAAACAATAGAAAAAGGAAAGAGAAAAACTGAAGAAAAAAAGAAGGAAAAAGATAAAAAAAGATGAGAGAAAAACTGAAGAAAAAATAGAAGGAAAAAGATAAAAAAAGATGACAGAAAAACTGAAGAAAAAAGAAGGAAAACAATAAAAAAGATGAGAGAAAAACTGAAGAAAAAAGAAGGAAAACAATAAAAAAAAGAGAGATAAACTGAAGAAAAAAGAAGGAAAACAATAAAAAAAAGAGAGATAAACTGAAGAAAAAAGAAGGAAAACAATAAAAAAAGAGAGATAAACTGAAGAAACAAGAAGGAAAACAATAAAAAAAAGAGAGAAAAAAGAAGAAAAAGAAGGAAAACAATAAAAAAGATGAGAGAAAAACTGAAGAAAAAAAGAGAGAAAGAATACAATAATTAAAACTGATGAAAAAAAAGTATATTGAATTGAAAAAAAGTATATGTTATAATTTAGATAGAAAAACACATAAAAAAAGGAGAATTGCATAAATGAGATATGAAGAAAAAGCAGCAATAGCAGAGGAAGCAATAAAAAACAGAAACAAACTAAAAACTTCAAGAACAGCACCGTATATTTTTGTCATAAATCAGATAATTATAATAGCAATTCTTCTTACAGCATTACTAATCGGTACAGATGACTACGCCGTATATCTGATAATACCTGTAGTAATTCTTTTTACATTTGTATTTTACAAAAATAAGAAAATCTCTGTAATTTGTTCTTCAGTCGCTATTACAGCTTGTCTGCCTATATTTATAGTCTCCTCAAAAGCAACATGCATACGGAATCAAAGTAAACCTTATGATAACGTAGTTACTAAACTTATTGAAGGAATGTGGGATGAAAAAGAAACACTCAGAGAAGAGAAAAAAGCTCAAAGAGATCTTGGTTATGAAAAAGACTGTACTATTGCAAATTTAATGTATTTATTTGCAAATGCCGATAGTATAATTATAGGTTTCTTTGTCTGTAAAATGTTAAATGAACATGAGAAGCTGAAAATGCTTGAAGGGTATCCTTTATTTGAAGTAAGCTTTGATGAGGAAATAAATGAAAAAGTTAATAGAATAACCGAAGAAAGAATACGAAGAAGGGAGCAAAACAATGAATATTTACGGTGAATATAAATTAAAGGATGAAACCGAAAATCCTTTTGAACCTAATGATAACAGCAATTCTATTGAACTAAACGAAAAGAAAAAAAGAGATATTTCAAAAATTGATATTGCTGAGGATTCAAAAGAAATAAAAAGAAGATTTGTTTATTTTTTAAAAAAATCCATAACAGAGCTGTTAAGATTTCCGGAGGATGTTACCGGATGGACAAGATACTTAACACTTTTCACTTTCTTAATGTTCTTTCTGTATCCTCACCCTTTATTGATCCTGATATTATTCATATACACAGAACCAGTACTTATTTATAAAGCTTTGTACAGAAAAAACCCGACATTTACATTAATAGGCACAGGAACCCAGATAGTCCTTTTAGGTTTTTATGTTTTCAAAGCCAAACTTGAGGGCGATTTTTATAATTCATTCATGATATATATAACAGGAACATCATTAACTTTATTGATGATAATGTATTTTTTCAGCTCTTTATATTGTATAAAATATGATAAAAAAATCGAAATTGAAAATCAGATAAGAAAAGCTGAAAACGATGAGATCAAAGAAATTGCACGCAGAGTTGCAGAGGATGAATTCAATAAACAAATGAAAGAAAAATATTTCGAAGGCAGAATTTATTCACAAAAAAGCAATTTTTCACAAGGTATAGAAACAGATAGTCTTTCTGATATAAATGAAAACTTTTCAAAACAAAAACAAAACAGCGATATTAATTACTTCAATACAGAGTCAAAAGTTTCTACAAACAGCGATCCTGATTCAATAGATGTTCCTGATATCAGTTGTCTGGAAAAACTATAACAACACAGAGGATATCCCCGGCATCTGCTGTCGGGTTCTATCCGACCAAACAGTCGGAGTACGATCTCCCGCTGTTTGGTCTGCGATTCTGCGAATCGCCTCTGAATATAAAAACTATGAATCATATAAGTTCCCTCACAAAATAAAACTGTGAGGGAACTTATTCATAAAATCACATGTACCGTTTCACATCGGAATTTTCGAATTTCTCTTTTGTTGAATTTTCAGAAAATAATAAAATATAAAGGATATAATATATTATGAAAAAAATTAAAATTTGGTTTAACCACTGGTTCAGTACCGCATATCATATAATAAATCTTATCAGGCAGGATAATAATTTTCAGTTTATAATAGTAGGCAGCAGCAGAAATAACGATTCTGTTATCAAACTCGTATGTGATGAATGGTACACAGAACCAAATCTGTCAGGTGAAGAATATGCAGACTTTTGTATCGAATTTTGTAAAAAACACAGCATCGATGTCTTTCTTCCAAGACATAATCAGCTCGAGATAAGCAAATATGCCGGAAAATTTAAAAATGAAGGAATCACAGTCATGGCAGAAGATTATTCAATATCTTCTGTATTAAATGATAAAGCCAAAGCATATGATTTTTTCAGAGAAAACAATATCGGCGCAGTTCCGGAATATTATATAGTAAACAATTCAGCTGAAGCAAAAAAAGCATACAACGAACTAATCAAAAACAACGAAAGAGTATGTATAAAGCGTGTCCTTGATGAAGGTGCAGCAAGCTTCAGGATACTTGATTCAGAAAATCCTGCTCCATTTGCAAGAGCAGGCGGACATATTCAGGCAGAAACATTTTTTAATGACATGAACAGAGTAGACAAATGTCCTGATTTTATGATCATGCCTATGCTTGAAGGAAATGAAATCAGCGTTGACTGTCTGAAAACATCCTCAGGATGTATAATGATACCAAGATTTAAAAGCCTTACACGAACCGAATATATCAGATATGATGAGGAAATATTATCTGTATGCAGAAAAATTTATGATTCTTTTGATCTGAACCAACCGTGCAATATCCAGTTTAAATACCATAACAATATCCCGTTTTTTCTTGAAGTAAATACAAGAATGTCCGGCGGGATCCAGTATTCCTGTCTTGCATCAGGAATAAATATTCCGAATATCGCCGTGAACAAACTACTCGGAATAGAAAAAAAATGGAAACTTAAAAAAGAAGAAAAGAAAATTTCCTATATAGAAACTCCTCTTATAATAGAATAAATGGTAATTTTTGAGAAAAAAGTGCGTTTCATACCATTTTGGTGCATAATAGGGCAAAACTATTGATATCTTAAGATTCTCCGATTATAATATAACCATGCAAACAAAGCATAAACAAATATGAACTGTTCATTATTTTACGATCAAATAAAATACAACAACACAGAGGATATCTCCCCGCCGACTAAGCGGGAACCGATTCTGCGAATCGCCTCTGCTTGTTAATAGCAAAACTTTGAAAAATATAAACGGAGGATTTTTAAAATGAGTATTATATATGAAAAAACAGCTGCAGGTTCCAGTTTGTCCTACAAGGCATTTTCAGAAGGAAATCTTAATAATTCATTCGGAATAATTGTTACAGATCAGAAAAACAAAACTGAAACTATCTTAAGAGATTTTACAGCAAAAAAAGAAAAAGCTCTCGATTTTATCGATAAGCTTTTCAGAAATACAGTTTCACCTGACTTTGTATACGATATAGCAGAGGATTATATTCTCTCATAAATAAACTTGCTTCTCTTTATTATTATATACAACATAAAAGGATAACAGAATAAGGTGGACCAAAAAATTGGTTCACTTTATTTTTTCAAAACACTTGACAAATGCATAAGAAAAGTGTATAATATTAAAGTCGCATGCAGACAGATGCGAAAACAAATGGCGGTATAGCTCAGTTGGCTAGAGCACTTGGTTCATACCCAGGGGGTCGTAGGTTCAAGTCCCACTGCCGCTATAAAAGGCCCGTTGGTCAAGAGGTTAAGACGCTGCCCTTTCACGGCGGAATCATGGGTTCAATTCCCGTACGGGTCACCAAAAAGAAGCAAACAATTATGTTTGCTTCTTTTTTTTTATTTTAATAATATTTACGGAGATCATATTATGAACATACAGATTTTTGGAACAAAAAAATGCTTTGAAACAAAAAAAGCTGAACGATACTTCAAGGAAAGAAATATAAAATATCAATTTATCGACATGAAAGAAAAAGGCATGAGCAAAGGAGAGTTCACTGCCGTACTAAAAGCAGCAGGAAATATTGATACTATTATAAATGAAAACTATAAGGACAAAGATCTTATTGCACTGATGAAATATATATCAGACGATGCAAAAGAAGAAAAGCTGTTTGAAAATCAGCCGGCCATCAAAACTCCGATAGTCCGAAACGGAAAGCAGGCAACAGTAGGATATTGTCCGGAAACGTGGAAAAACTGGGAATAAAAAAACTGACATATACCTATCATAATATTGAACAATACTAATATATGTTATTTATGCATTAATAGCATTGTTATTTTGTATATTTTTTAGTATAATAATATTATAACTCATAGCACAATAACGATTATTTAACAATTTTATAATCTAATATTACTAAAAAATAATTATGATATGGAGGAATATCAATGGGTATACAATTTACGGAAGAAAATATTGAACTTTTACTGGACGAGGCTATTGCTTCCGGTACTATTGTTGCGTATTATCAGCCAAAATATGACGGAATAACCGGAAAGATATCCGGAGCTGAAGCACTGGCACGATGGATCGACCATGAAGGAAAAACTATTCCTCCAGACAGTTTTGTTCCTGTTCTTGAAAAAAGCTGTCTTATTACAAAACTTGACTGGCACATTTTGGAGACAGTATGTAAGTTTTTACGGTCACAGCTTGATAAAAACATTCCTCAGGTAAAAATATCCGTAAACTTCTCTCGTGCGCATACATATGAGCCTGATTTTATTGAAAAACTGTGCAGCATAGTAGACAAGTACAATATTCCTCATGATCTGATTGAAGCGGAAATTACCGAATCAGCTCTTGCAAAAGGAAAATCATATATTATTGAATTTATCACTTCTATCCGAGAAAAAGGATTTGATGTTGCAATAGATGATTTCGGAAGCGGTCTTTCATCACTGAATTTCGTAAAAGATGTACCTGCAACAGTATTAAAAATTGATAAGTCACTTCTCAGTGGTAACTGTGAAAACGAAAAAGAAAGAATCGTACTTGAAAGTATATTCAACTTTGCAAAAAGACTGAAACTGACAACCGTTGCAGAAGGAGTTGAAACCAAGGAACAGCTTGGTTTTCTCAGAACATGCGGATGTGAACTCATACAGGGATATTATTTTTCAAAACCTGTTACAGAAGAAAAATACGCTGAAAATCTGAAAACCGGTTTGCAGGGAGAAGAAAACACCGACGATATTCTTATGACACAGGCACAGGCAAGTGCAACACAGCTGCTTCTTGATGCTGTTTTTATGTGTTATCCTCTTGTAATAATGTGTAATTTGACAAGAAACAGCTTCTATATGATGGTTTATGAAAACTTTACAACTACATGCTGTCCTTCAACCGGTATTTGTACTGAACTAATCGAACATGGTGCTTCAACTATGCATCCGGATGACGCAGATCTTTTCAGACAGACTTTTGACGTTGAAGAACAGATAAAAGCATACAACAGCGGACAGAGATTCCGTCGATGTGTTACCCGTCAGAAAGGCGACGATGGTATTTACCGACCTGTCGAAACAACAAACTATTATGTAAAAAATCCGGCTTCAACTGATATTCTTGCGATCACACTGTCCAAACCGGTAATCGAATAATGACCCGATATAACAACACAGAGGATATCCCCCGCCTCTGCAGGCGGCGGGTTCTATCTGACCAAACAGTCGGAGTACAATCTCCGACTGAGCGGGAACCGATTCGGCGAATCGCCTCTGCTTGTTAAAAGCAGAGCTTTGAACTACACAAAGCTTTGAAAATATAAAATCATACGGAAAAAAACAGAGTCATCGGCTCTGTTTTTTTATTACTGTAAATAATTTGTTTGTTTTATTCTTTTCGTTACAATACTATACTTATTCTGAACATATTATTACATATTTTTAACTGAAATATTGCGTTTACACCGTATTTTCATTCTTTTTTCATTGACACAAACATAATTTAGTGGTAATCTATTTAAAGGACTTGCTTTTAAATATTTTTACAAAAGGAAGTGTCTTATGAAAATATATAAAACAATAACTGATCTGATCGGAAACACTCCGCTTCTTGAACTCGAAACACCGGAATCAGACCAGGATATCAAAGCTAATATTTATGGAAAATTAGAAGAATTCAATCCTTCCGGAAGTTCCAAAGCAAGAGTTGCTCTTGAAATGATCAACGATGCAGAACAAAAAGGAGCATTAAAAAAAGGCAGCGTTATCATTGAACCTACAAGTGGAAATACAGGAATCGGTCTTGCAATGGTAGCAGCGGTCAGAGGATACAGAATGATAATAGTAATGCCTGACTCCATGAGTATAGAACGCCGCAATCTGATGGCTGCCTACGGGGCAGAAGTTGTTCTTACAAACGGTGCAGACGGAATGACCGGAGCCATAAAAAAAGCAGAAGAGCTTGCAAAAAACATAGAAGGAAGTTTTATTCCTTCACAGTTCGACAATCCTGCAAATCCGATCGCTCATGAAAAATCCACCGGTCCTGAAATATGGAACGACATGGATGGCAAAGTAGATATTTTTGTAGCAGGTGCAGGAACAGGCGGAACTGTTTCAGGAACCGGAAAATATCTCAAATCAAAAAACCCGGCAGTATATATATGTGCAGTTGAACCTGAAGGTTCTCCGGTATTATCCGAAGGACATGCAGGTCCGCACAAGCTTCAGGGAATAGGTGCAGGCTTTATTCCAAAGATCCTTGATACAGATATTTATGATGAAGTCATAGCAGTCAGTGATGAAGACGCCTATGAAACCGGCAGAAGCCTTTCACGAAAATTCGGACTTCTTTCAGGTATTTCAGGCGGTGCTGCTGTTTTTGCAGCCAGACAGCTTGCAAAACGTCCGGAAAATGCAGGGAAAAACATTGTGGTACTTATACCGGATTCCGGTGAAAGATATCTCTCAACGCCGGATTATCTTGTCTGAAAAAAAATGTTCCACGTGGAACATTTGAAAACAATAACCGTTCTGCGTTGCCGGAGCAAGTGAACTGACAATATCAAAAAGGAGAAAAATATGAAAACAATAGCAAGTTTTACGATAAATCATGACACACTCGAAAAAGGTGTTTATATTTCCAGAATCGACGGAGATGCCATCACATATGATCTGCGTATGAAAAAACCTAACAACGGAGACTTTATCACTCCGAAATCGCTTCACACGATAGAACATCTCCTTGCAACATATGTCAGAAATTCAGAATTTTCTGAATCAATAATATATGCAGGTCCTATGGGCTGCAGAAGTGGGTTTTATCTTATAGTCAGAGATAATGTTCCAAAGAAGGATGTTTTACTCTTAGTAAAAAAAGCAATGGCTTTCATTTCTGATTTTACCGGAATTATTCCGGGATCATCAAAAAAAGAATGCGGAAATTATCTTGAACATGATCTTGAGGCAGCAAAAAACGATGCTGCTGAATATCTTGATGCAATTCAAAATCTGACAGAAAACGATATGACTTATAAAGATTAATTAAAAAGGAGTAAATTTATGAAAAAATTATTATCAGTACTCATCAGCACATCCCTTATCTGTCTTCTCGCAGGATGCGGAAATACAGAAACCAGCTCCACAACTGCCACAAACAATACTTCAGATATAACAACAGAAGAACCTGCTGAAACTCAGCAGATCGATTCAGACCCTGCGGTTCTTGACGATCAGTCCGGATATACTGACATGGTAAATTATACTGTTCCTAAGGATGGCGAAGATATTGTAGAGCTCAAGATAAAAGACAAAGGAACAGTAAGAATCAAACTCTTCCCTGAACTTCTTCCTAAAGCATGTGAAAACTTCACAACACTTGTTTCTCAGGGATATTATGACGGATTAACTTTCCACAGAGTAATCTCCGACTTTATGATCCAGGGTGGAGATCCTGAAGGAACGGGAAGAGGCGGAAGATGTATCTGGGGAGAAAGATTTGACGGAGGATATTCAAAGTACCTCTATCATGTCAAAGGTGCACTTGCTTATGCCAACAGCGGAAGTACAGCAACTGACGGAAGCCAGTTTTATATTGTTGTAGGAACAAAAACAGACAAAAATACAATAATTGCAAATAATGAGTATACCAACAATAATTTTAAATACACTGACAAAGCCTATGAAGCTTATGCTGAAGACGGTGGAACAGCATGGCTTGATGGTTCATACACAGTATTCGGACAGGTATTTGAAGGAATGGACATAGTAACAGAAATATGCAATAATACTCAAACTGACGCAAATGACAAACCTGTTGAATCTGTAATAATTGAAAAAGCATCAATAGTAAAATACGAAGAACCAAAGGGAAATTCAGAAGATAACAGTGTTCAGGAGGAGACTGCAGCCGCTGAAGGAGAAAATGCTGCTGAAGAAGAGAATACTCCGGAAGAAAATACTGCTGAAGGAGAAAATGCTCCGGAGGAAAATGCTGCTGAAGAAAATATCGAAGCAGATCAGGCAGAAGAATGATCCGAAATTCATAATATAGGAACTTTTAAAATATAACAATACAGAAAATAAAACTTATTCTGCTTAAAGAACTTTCAAAAAAATAAGCAGATATAACAACAGGAAAGCCTGTGTAACGATCGAGTTACACAGGCTTTCCTGTTGTTCAAAGCTCTGCTTTAACAAGCAGAGGCGATTCGTAGAATCGGTTCCCGTTCAGTCGAAGATCGTACTCCGGCTGTTTGGTCAGACAGAACCCGCCGCCTGCAGAGACGGGGGATATTATCTGTCGTAAAATTAATCATTAATATCCGAATATAATTACATCCATGTTCCATAACCAATAAGCTGTTTTAATATTTTAACATATTCTACAGCAGCTTTGGTAAGATATTTATTTTTCCTTGATACAAGAACAATGTCATCGGTTGATGAAGCTTCATCAAGTTTATAATATATCGGATGATCTTTATAATTGCCGTATTTTATGAATGAATCAGGAATAAATCCGATACCGATGCCGGAATTGATAAATGAAAAAACAGTTGCCATATTTCTGACTTTGGTAAATGATTTCGGTTCCATTCCATATGCTTCACATATTCTGCTTACAGATGCACTGATACTGTTTTCCTGACCAAGCAAAACAAACTTTTCATCAGCAAACATAGCAAGACTGACCGGATTTACCTGAACAGACTTGGTGCTGGCAGAAGTTATATCATTGGCAGAAAGAGCATAATCTGTAAGCTTTGAACAGATAGGATTTTTTGAAGGCACTGCCAGATATATTCGTTCGAGAGACAAGAATTCCTTATGAAAAAGCTTTGGATCCGGAGAACCGGAACCTATATAAAAATCAAGATCGCCTCTTAATATCATATTATTAAGCTCGTCCTTTTCAGCCTCCATAACATCAACTTTGATATTGTCATATTTTTTATGAAACGCAGCTATGCTCTGGCTTAATAGACAAGCAGCTCTGAATGAATCTGCACCGACAACCAGAGACCCTGTTTTCATTTCCATAAGATCGGTAAGCTCAGCATCCATTTCGCGTTCAATGTCAAGGATCCTTCTGGCATTTTTTATATATACTTCTCCTGCAGGAGTCAGTTTGATCGGATAGGAATTTCTGTCAAAAAGCTGTGTTCCGAGCTGATTTTCAAGATTCATGATAAACTGGCTCAGTGAAGGCTGTGTAATAAACAATTTTTTTGCGGCAGCGGAAAAACTTTTTTCCTCTGCAAGCATCATAACATATTCGATTTGCTGTGTTGTCATTATTATTAGACTCCTTTTTTATTTTATATTTACAATTTAATCCCGATATATTATAATAGAAATACATAAAACTTTTAGTTTTATACTCAATCGCTGATTTTTTTCAGCAAAAGGAGGAAAATGATGAATGAATATCCCGAAACACTGATCAGTGCAGGAAATAACTGCAGACTGTTGAAAGCTTTACAAAAAACACGAAACGGCGAAAAAATTAAAATAGTATTTTTAGGTGCCTCTGTAACAGCAAAAACATTTGATCCGACTATGTTCACCAAAAGTTATGCAGAATTTTTCAGTGAACGATTCGGGGAAGAATTCGGTCCTGCAGAAATTATTAATTCAGGTGATATCGGTTCCGGTTCCATAATAGGTGTATACAGGATCGAACACGATGTTCTGAGGTATGAACCTGATATAGTTTTTGTAGAATTTGCGATCAGCGACTATCCTACAAAAGAAACACTTGAATGCTATGAGGGAATATTAAGAAAAGCACTTCTTTATAAAAGCAAACCGGCTGTTATCCCTGTCTACGTTACCACCAAAAATTACGACAACACGCAATCGATCAAGGTCCCTTATGGAAAACACTATGATCTTATGATGATAAGCATACATAATTATGTCAAACAAAAAATAGATAATGGTGAAATGACTTGGGAGGATTATTCCGGAGATCTTACACATCCAAACAATAACGGTCATTCAATGATCTGCGACATCATTTTCTGGTGCCTTAAACAAGCTGAACAAAAATCACCTGACACTGAATACAACGTTCCTGCTCCGTACTTTAACGGATTTTATGAAAACGCTGTCAGTGAATATAACATAAAAAAAGAACTTAAAAACAAAGATATTTTTTCAAAAACAGTAGTCTGCAGACGATTTGTGATCATATATACTCTCAGACCGGATCCTGATTACGGATCAGTTGAAGTATATACAGACGGAAAACTTTTCAGTACTGTTGAAGGTTATAATATAACCGCATGGGGAAATCCTTCCCATGAAGTAATATCATTTTCTGATGAACCTGCAGAACATACCGTTACCATAAAATTAGCATCATATGATCAGAATAAAATCTTTGAGATCAACGGAATATGCTACTGCTGACCGGTTAAGATCATGCATTTAAAACGCAGCCGGTGTACTATAATCCGACACATATAATGTCTATTATAAAATTTCTATTTGACTAAAAAAAAATCGTATGGTAATATTTAATTGACATGAAAAATATGCTTTAATGTATCAGAAATATTAATAAAAATTCTTTTCTTATAAGTCTATAATAATTTTATCAGACCAATTTTTTAATGTCAACCGATATTTTTTGATATTTTCATTTAACTTTACACATACAATCCTAATCAGAAAAAACCGATACTTACGTATCGGTTTTTTCCATTTTTTTTATAAAAAATTCAAATATTTTTGATTATTTATCATTTTTTGCTCTTGACAAATTTTACAAAACATGATATAATAATAACAATTCATAATCGCATTGTACTCACATCAAATGTAAGTCACTGTTTATAGAATGATTTACATTTGATGTGAGTTTTTTTGACTATGAAAAAAATTATTTAGGAGGCCGCACAATGAATAACGGTACAGTAAAATGGTTTAATGCAGAAAAAGGTTATGGTTTTATCGCAAATGACAACGGCGGAGAAGATGTATTTGTACATTTCTCAGCAATCGTTGCAGATGGTTTCAAAACACTTGCAGAAGGTCAGAAAGTTACTTTCGACGTTGAAGCTGATCCAAAGAACAGCAGCAAGCAGAGAGCTGTAAACGTTTGTCCTGTTCAGTAATAAAAAGACATCGTTTTCTATAACAACACAGAGGACAGAACCGGATACTTTCACCCCTTTCAGCCTTAGTACGCTTCAAAGGGGTTAATTTTCAAAGTAAATGCAACACTTTCAGAGTAAACGCAACACTGTTGCATTTAGTTTGAAAATAACAAAGAATCAAATATTCATAATAGCCAGAAAACAGAGCACAAATCACAAATTTATGTGGTTTGTGCAGTTTTTTAGCACAAAAAAACAGCAATATTATCGAAAAAAGGGTATAGCAAAGCTAACCCTGAAGAAAAAAATTTTTTCATTTCAGAGTAAACGCAACACTATAAATTGTAAAAATAAGGAATTATTTTTTTAAAAGTTTAGTATTTAAAATAATTTCATCTTTAGAAATTTGTTCCTGTCTAAGTAAATGCAACACTTTAACACCATATAGTTTTTTGAATACTTCATATGGTGAATGACCGCCGAGTTTCTTGCGTGGATAGGAATTAATATGGGACATCATAAGATCAATATCATTTTGAGAATAATCATTCATAGAATGACCCTTAGGAATAATGTATCTGATAAACTCATGATTCTTTTCTACATGAGGCTTTTGATAAGAAGAATAAGGTTCACAGTAGAAAACCCTTGATCTCTGGATATCACCACAGTATTCAATAGCTGTCGGATTAGAGAATTCAGTGCCGTTATCAGTAAGCAGAACGCCAAATAATGACTGATAAACGTCTGAGGGAAGAATGCTGTAAAGCTCATTTATGATGTCTGTAACAGACTGCCCTTTGCGTGAAACAGTCAATCTTGTAAATAAGAGAAAAGAAGAAGGGTGTATCGCCGTTGAAATGGAAGTTGCAGGAGTACAGGCAGTTTCTGATTTTTACGGTTTTGAATTGTATGACTTTTTGTCCGC
>JAZUJY010000294.1:0-64279 GCA_045643005.1 Oscillospiraceae bacterium
CGTCTTTTGTCATGGCGATACCTCCTATGATTTTTTGTTAGGTTGGCAGACCTTAACTTTATTATATCATAGGAGTTTTTTTATGCCCATAGCTAAAGCTTTTAGAACCACTGGCATAGCCAGTGGTTTTCGTTAAACAAAAAAATTAATCGACATCCTAAGATGTCGATTAACAACTTAAATGATAATGTCCGCACTTTGCGTAAGAACCTCAAACTGACAGAGCGTTTAGTTTTATCTTAGTGTCCGTTATAATGTTTTTTAATATTTTCATTTGATCCGAAAATAAATGAAATAATGATGTTGATCACAAGGACCAGAACATAAAGTATTATTGGAAATGCTCCTTTTTCTTTTGAAAACATTACAAACATGCCGGGGATCACATGTAAAATTGTTGAAATAACAAAAATTGATGAAGCAGCTTTTTGTGTAGATGTTGATTTTACAAACATTGCGATCGAACCACCGGCTATTGCTGCACCAAGTGCTATATAGAGCATATTGCACATGTCAAGAAATCCGGGAGTGTTTTCTTTAAGAGGCATAAATGAGAATATAACTGCCAAAATACCTGATAAAATACCCAAAATACCAAGAATTACAACCTGAAAAGCACCCTTCTGTGCCATTTCAGAATCTCTTTCACGCATGAATTCTCTGTATGTTTCACGACTCTTTTCTTCGTCAAAGCTTGCAGGCTTTGATGCAAGTGAGCTTTTTATTGCACGGTCAACACTTTGTTTTTTTGCAGCTTCCAGATCGGGATCCTGATATTTTGGAACATATCGTTCCTGAGCAGGAGGTTCATCTTCAAGAAGCGGTTTCTGAATATCGTCCAATGTGTGATTTGGATTTTTTGCAGCAGGGTTATAATCCATAGCAGAAGCTCCTGCGTTACCCGGCTGATACTGAGGAGCACTCTGAGCAGTGTTCTGTACACTGCCGTACTGCTGGAACTGAGGAGCACTCTGAGCAGTGTTCTGAGCGCTGCCGTACTGCTGGAACTGAGGAGTACTCTGAGCGGTGTTCTGAGCGCCGCCGTACTGCTGGAACTGAGGAGCACTCTGAGCAGTGTTCTGAGCACCGCCGTACTGCTGGAACTGAGGAGCACTCTGAGCAGTGTTCTGAGCGCCGCCGTACTGCTGGAACTGAGGAGCACTCTGAGCAGTGTTCTGAGTGCCGCCGTACTGCTGGAACTGAGGAGCACTCTGAGCAGTGTTCTGAGCGCCGCCGTACTGCTGGAACTGAGGAGCACTTTGTGCTGGGTTCTGAGCACCGCCGTACTGCTGATACTGTGGTGCTGAATTCTGATATGATGTAGGAGCAGTATATGTATCTGAAAGATTTGGTGCTGAAATGCCGTCAAGACCTGCGTTTTTTGCCTTCGGAACATATGTTGTTTCTTCAAGTACCGGAACCGCAATGTCATCAAGGGAATTTGCCGGATTTTTTGCTTTCGGAACATAAGTGGTTTCTTCAAGCTGAGGGGCATTTATTCCTGAAAAGTTATTGTATTCATCTGCCATGGATCTCACCTCTTAATTTTTATAGAATAAAATAATAATTTATGATCAGTCTTTGTTGATTATCTGTGATCTGTCAGGACCAACACCGATCATTACTACAGGACATCCGATGAGTTCTTCAACTCTCTTTACATAGTCCTTGCATGCCTGAGGAAGTTCAGCGTATGATCTGCAGCCTGAAATATCTTCTGAGAATCCTTTTACGGTTTCGTATACAGGTTCGCATCCGTCAAGGTCTTCAAGAGCTGCAGGGAAGTTTTCAAGAATTGTTCCGTCAGGTTTTTTGTAAGCAGTACAGATCTTGAGATCTCCGAGACCGCAAAGTGTATCAAGTTTATTGAGAGCAACACCGTCAAGACCGTTTACACGTACTGAATGACGGAGAATAACTGCGTCAAACCATCCTGTTCTTCTTGGACGACCTGTTGTTGTACCAAATTCACCGCCGATGTTTCTGATCTTGTCACCGATCTCGTCATTGAGTTCTGTCGGGAATGGTCCTTTACCTACTCTGGTTGTATAAGCCTTGGCTACACCAATGATTCTGTCGATCATTTTAGGACCAACACCTGTTCCTACGCATACGCCTCCTGAGAGAGGGTGTGAAGAAGTAACATAAGGATATGTACCGAAGTCAATATCGAGAAGTGTAGCCTGTGCTCCTTCGAACATGATGTTTTTGCCGTTCTTGTATGCGTCAAAGCAGAGAACAGAAACGTCATCAACAAACGGAGCAAGAACCTTGCCGTATTCAGTGTATTCTGCAATTATTGCCTCAAGGTCAAGAGCTTCACCGCCGTATACTTCTGTGATTATTTTATTTTTGAGTTTTCCTGTTGCCATTGCTTTTTCCCTGAAAATTTCAGGATGTACAAGGTCAAATATTCTTATGCCGCAGCGTTCATATTTGTCCATGTATGTAGGACCGATACCTCTTTTGGTAGTACCGATATCGCTGTTTCCTCTGAACTGTTCAGAAAGTCCGTCAAGTACGATATGCCATGGCATAACAACGTGAGCGCGCGGATCTATTTTAAGATTTTTAGTTGAAATGTTTCTTTCAGCAAGCATTTTGAGTTCTCCGAGAAAATCCTTCGGATCCAAAACAACACCGGCACCTACAAGGCAGAGAGTGTCAGGATAGAGAATTCCGGATGGAATAAGGTGAAGTTTATATGTAACTCCGTTGTTTACAACGGTGTGACCTGCATTGTTACCTCCCTGAGAACGTACAACAACTTCAGCCTGTGATGCAAGAATATCAATGATTTTTCCTTTACCTTCATCGCCCCACTGGGTTCCGATTACAATACTACTTGGCATAGTTTAAATTCCTCATTTCAATATAATACAGTTAATTTTTGATGATAAAAAACAAAGAATTTTTAATATCCTTTGAAAAATATCAATACCTTTCTTTATTATATCAGTATTTTGTTCATTTTTCAAGTATTGATTTTTTATTTGTTAAATAAAAGTTTCTCAAAAATTGCGAAATACTGACTGTTCAGAGATTTGAACAGTCAGTGTTGGAAAAGAAGCAAATTATATGATGCTTTTCTATAGATAAAAGTATGAAAAAAAGGACTCATGTTATTTTTCATGAGTCCTTAATATTACGGTTTAGATATGCCAGATATTTTCAGCATAGTCTTTTATGGTTCTGTCTGAACTGAATTTACCTGCAGAGCAGACGTTTAACCACATTTTTTTACCGAATGCCTGTTTGTCTTTATAGTCCTTGTTGCATCTGAGCTTTGCATCAACATAAGATTTCAGATCACCAAGAACATAATAGTTGTCCGGAGCGTGCCATGAGGCGCCGTCCAGAAGTGAAAGATAAAGTTCTTTGAAATCTCCGCTGCCGCCATCGTCAAATGTTCCGTCAATAAGAGTTTCAACAACCTTTCTCATGGTGTCATCCTCAGAAAGAATTTTTCTGCTTGAGTATTCAGGCATTATTTCTTTAAGCTCGTCAACAGTTGCACCAAATATATAGTTGTTTTCTTCTCCTGCTTCTTCAACTATTTCGATATTTGCACCGTCCATTGTTCCGAGTGTGACGGCACCGTCCAGCATCAGCTTCATGTTTCCGGTTCCTGAAGCTTCTGTCCCTGCGGTGGATATCTGTTCTGATACATCACATGCAGCAACAAGTTTTTCAGCGTATGAAACATTGTAGTTTGATACAAATACGACTTTGATAAGCTTTCTTACAGCGTCGTCTTTATCAATGAATTTTGCGATCTCATTGATATATTTTATGATCGCCTTTGCCCGTTTGTATCCCGGTGCTGATTTAGCTCCGAAAATGAACGTTGTAGGAGTGAAATCTTTTATTTTGCCTTCTTTTATTCCAAAATAAATATACAGGATAGAAAAGGCGTTCAGTAACTGCCTTTTATATTCGTGAAGGCGCTTTATCTGGATATCATAAATTGAATTTTCATCAATGATGATATTTTCTTTATTTTTAATATAGTCTGCAAGTTGTTTTTTCTTGATTTTCTTGACTTCAAGGAAGTTTGTGATGATTTTTCTGTCATCAGCATAGGCTTTGAGTTTGCTGAGCTCAGAAAGATCCGTTGTCCATGAATTTCCAAGAAGACCGGTCAGGATCCCGGACAGTTCCTTGTTGCAGAGTGCAAGCCATCTTCTCGGTGTGATTCCGTTTGTTTTGTTCTGGAACTTGTCAGGACAGGCTTCGTACCATGCTCTGAGAGTTGATTCCTTAAGGATGCCGGTATGTATTTCAGCTACACCATTGACAAATGTTGAACAGTAAACTGCAAGATTTGCCATATGTATCTTTCCGTCCTTTATGATCTTCATTTCATTTATATCTTTTACGGAAACGCCGGCTTTGTACATGTCAGCCGTGAAACATTCGTTGATTTTGAAAATTATGTCTGAAAGGAAAGGCAGAAGCTCTTCAACAAGATCAAGATCCCATTTTTCAAGGGCTTCAGGCATAATGGTGTGGTTGGTATAGTTAAAGATCTTCTTTGCAGTTTCAAGAGCTTCGTTAAATGTAAAGCCTTCATTTTCAGTAAGAAGTCTTATAAGTTCAGGAATTGAAATGACCGGATGTGTATCGTTGAGCTGAATGGTCACAAAATCACTGAGAGATCTGATATCCTTGTGATTTCTCTTGTGCTTTTTTATGATATCATGCAGGGAAGCACTTGTGAAAAAGTACTGCTGCTTAAGTCTGAGAAGTTTTCCTTCTCTTGCATCATCGTTAGGATAGAGAACTCTTGAGATATCTTCTGCAAGGATCTTTTTTTTGTGAGCTTCCATGTATTTCTGCTCATTGAACATGGCAAAATCAAAATCCTCATCAGATGTATCCTCTGCCTGCCAGAGCCTTAAAGTACCAGTATTTCTCGTCCCGTAGCCTATGATCGGGATATCGTATGGAACAGCTTTTACAGTCTGATCTGCAAACCGTATCTCAACAGCTTCATTTTCATTTCTTACAGACCACGGATCTCCGAATTTTGTCCAGTTGTCTGTTACTTCCTTCTGGAAACCGTCAACTATCTGCTGTTTAAACAGACCGTATTTGTATCTGACACCGTATCCGTCAAGAGAGAGCCCGTGAGTTGCCGCACTGTCCAGAAAACAGGCTGCAAGTCTTCCAAGACCGCCGTTTCCGAGAGCAGCATCTTCGATTTCTTCCAGATCGTTTATGGAGTATCCGAATTCTTCAAAAATTTTTGCAGCATCATTCAATATGTCAAGTGAGAGAAGATTGTTATAAACAGAACGACCGATCAGAAATTCCATTGAAAAATAGCATGCACGTCTTCCTGAAATGTGTAGGCTCTTACTTTTTTCCCAGTCTTTGGAAATATGTTTCATAACTGTCTCTGAGAGACGTTCGTGAAGTATTTCAGGTGATTTTATGCTGTCATTTTTTAGTTCTTCAAGGCTTTTTCTTAAATCTGTCAGAAAATTCTGCTTGTTCATGTAAATCATTCCTTTCCTTTTTGGGGGCAGGTCTTGTACATCTGTTGAATAGGATATTAAGCATTAATATCTTCTCCTTTAATTCAGTTGTAAAGTCTGTTTCCTTAGCCCTGTATTTCCAGTTACCGGAAAGTGTTGAAGGAATATTCATTCTGCTGTCTGAGCCTTTTTCGGCAAAGTCCTGGAACTGCGCGATCGCAGCTTCAGAGACACTTGACCATACGGTTCTCAGAAGTGCATACGGAACGTCTTCATCATTCGTGACATTGAGATAGGCTTTGCAGAAATCACGAGTCTGTTTGTCAAGCGATTTGTACCATCCCTTAAGAGTGTCGTTGTCATGTGTTCCCGTATATGCAAATGAGTTTGTAGTCAGATAATTATGAGGCAGGTAATCGTTTCTCGGATTTGAGAAGCCGAACTGGATGACTTTCATTCCCGGATAACCTGTTCTGTCGAGCATTGCCTGAACTTCGTCTGTAATAAAACCAAGATCTTCAGCTATGATATTCATTTTACCTATCGACATTTCAGCTTTTCTGAAAATTTCAGAATTAGGACCCTTCTGCCAGATACCGAATTCAGCAGTCTTGTTTTCAAAAGGAATGCTGTAAAAGCTTTCAAAACCTCTGAAATGGTCGATCCTTACTATATCGAAAAGTTCAGTTGCGTTTTTGAAACGTTTGATCCACCATTCATAGTCAGTACGCTGATGAAATCTCCAGTTGTAAAGAGGATTTCCCCAGAGCTGACCTGTTGGAGAATAAGTATCGGGAGGACATCCTGCAACGGCGATAGGTTTTTTGTTCTGATCCAGAGAAAATAACTCAGGATTTTTCCATACTTCAACACTGTCGTATGATACATATATCGGAATATCACCGATAATTTCAATACCTTTTCCGTTGGCATAGTCCTTTAGTTTATTCCATTGTCTGATAAAACAGAACTGAATGAATTTGTGAAATTTTATCTCACCTGCAAGTTCTTTTTTTGCTGCATCCACAGCAGCATTTTCAGCCATGGCGAGAGAAGACGGCCACTGATACCATGGAAGTCCGTTGTTATTTTGTTTCAGTGCCATGAACAGAGCGAAATCATCCAGCCAGTCGCGTGATGTATATTCAAAAAGATAGTATTCCTGATCAGGTCTGAAACGTGAAAACGCTTTTCTTAATACCGGATAAATATTTTCCTCAATAAATTCGTAGTCTACTTTTTCAGTGTCATGATTCCAGTCAATTGTAGTGTAGTCGGACTTCATAAGAAGACCGTCTGCTTCGAGCAGTTCGAAATCAATAAAATACGGATTTCCTGCAAAAGCCGAATATGACTGATACGGAGAATCACCGTAGCCGGTCGGAGAAAGAGGGAGGATCTGCCACAGTCCTATTCTGCATTTTTTCAGAAAATCAACAAATTTGTAAGCGCATCTGCCGAATTTGCCGATTCCGTACTCTGAAGGCAGACTTGAAATATGTAATAAAATACCACTTTTTCTCATATTTTTAGCCTTTCCATAATAAAAAAATCGTTAAGCTGTTCACATAGAACTGCTTAACGATTATTATAACATAAAAATAGTTAAAATAGCAAGTAAATTGCATTACTATTTTTAGAAAAAGTAAAATATTTTTATGTTTTATACAAAATTATTTATTATTTTTTTTGAGCTGATCTCTGATCTCTGTAAGAAGCTTAACTTCATCAGAAGGTTCAGGCGGAGCAGCAGGAGCTTCTTCTTTTTTCTTTCCGATCGACATTGCTTTGTTTACTGCTTTTATTATAAAAAACAGAATAAGAGCCATGATGAGGAAATTGAGAATGGATGAGATGAATGAACCATAGTCAAATGTTACGCCTTTGACTTTAAATGTACCGCCGACAAGAATAAGATTGCCTGCTTCATCCTTTTTGCATCCTCCTGTGATAAGAGCGATGAGAGGATTGATAAAGGAATTTGTAAGTGAAGTAACTATATTCTGAAATGCTGCACCGATGATAACACCAACTGCGAGATCCATAACATTTCCCTTTGCGATAAACTGTTTGAATTCACCGATTATCCCTTTTTTTTCTTTTACAATTTCGATTGCTTTTGATTTGATGTCTTTTTCAGCCATTATAAATCTTCCTTCCTATATTATAACTGTGTAAATAGAATATGGGTATTTACAAACCAGAATTTATTATAACTTATTTTCTGAAAAAATACACTGCACAGAATATACAAAAAAAGAAATATATTCATGTGTAAAAGATTACATTTGCGATTTTTCAAAAAATTAATGTAACGCAAAGGAGATAAAAAGGATATAATTATAATGTAAGATAATATCAGAAATAAAAACACAGGAGGTTATAAGCATGAAAAAAACGGGTTTGTTTGTTTCGCTGCTTTGTCTTGCAGCTGCAGCATCAGGCACTTTTCTGTATATTTATACAAAAGAGCACGATTCAAAAAAAAGTGAGATCGTTCATGTTGAAGTTCAGCTGGGTTCAGCAGAAGATATAATTAAGGAACAAAACAAGATCTCAGGGGAATATTTTTATTCAGATTCTGTAAACATACTTTTAAATTATCCTCAGAACTGGAGACAGATCATGACAGAAAAGGTTTTTACAGATGACAGCTTTTTTGAAAGAATAGACGGATCAACCGCTACGATCCCGATAACCGGTGAACTGGTAAGACAGATAAAGGGGGACAAATCATACAGCGGAAGTGTTCTTAACGACTATATTGATCATAATACTACACATACTGCATATGAGAAGCTGATATCAAAAGAAAAAGATCTGATATTTGTTACTCCGCCGTCTGATGAAGAACAAAAGCTTGCCGGGAAAAAAAAGGAACCGATGAAACTTGAGCCTGTTGCACTTGACGGCTTTGTATTTATAACTCACATAGATAATCCGGTGGAAAGTCTGACGATCGAGCAGATAAAAGATATTTATTCCGGAAAAATAACCAACTGGAAAGAGGTTGGAGGAAATGATGAAAAAATAATACCGTATCAGCGTGAAAAGAATTCAGGATCACAAACAGCCATGGAAAAATTTGTGATGACTGATACTGAGCTTATGAAAGCAGAAAAAGAATTGTATGTTGAATTTATGGGACCGCTTATAGAAAGAGTTGCAATATACGAAAATGATACGTGTGCGATCGGATATACATATTATTATTATATGAATAATCTCTATAGAAATCCGAGAATCAAAATGATAAAAATAAACGGAACAGCACCTGAAAATGAAAACCTGAAAAACGGAACATATCCGTTTACTGTACCGTATTATGAAGTTATAAGAGAAAGTGAACCGGACGGATCGACAGCGTCAGAACTGTTTGACTATATGCTGACAGATGAGGGACAGGATATAGTTGAACTGGCCGGATACTGTTCGGTAAGAGGATGGGTAAATGGAGAATAAAGCGGAAAATAAAATGGAAAGATACAGAAGAGCGGCAGTACTTTGCCGCATTCTGATCGATATTTCATGTCTGGGAATAATTATATATGAACTTGTAAAATTCAGAAATGACTTTGGATATGATTTCGATTTCTGGAGATACAGAGTTGATATATCATTTTTTGACAGAAGAGATATGTTTTTGTATGTCACTGTTGATTCTTTGTTATGTCTGTTCTCATACTATAATAATAAAGGAATTATTGCTCAGCTTTGTTACGGAATAGTGACGGTTTTGATGATCTCATCTGCAGTTCCGATTGAAGGGATAAATGTTTTAAATGATGCATTTGTATTAAAATATGTGTCCTATGCACCTTTTGTGCCTTATGTTTTGTTATTGTTAAAAATGCTTACAGATAAAATGAAGAAGAAAAGAAAGATAAAATAAAAAAATGTTCATAAAAAATTTACAATTTAAATTTGCCGAAAAGCTTGTATTGAATTTGTGAATATGATATAATAGTAAAGCAGTCTGATTAAGGACTGAATTGATATGCGATGAAGCGAAAGGTTGCTGTCGGTATGGCAGGTAATTTTCGTGGAGTATGTCCGATTTTAAACCGGGCGCTTGTAATAACGAACACTGTGTGTGATTAAGAATGTATCCTCGATGGTATAACTATGCGAGAGATATGTCCTTTTGTGTGTGTTAATTACAAGCCTGGATTCTTTATGAATTTAGGCTTTTTTTGATATTCTTCAAGAGATACACACGGCTAAGTGTTACGAAACAAAGCAATGCCCCCATCAATACTCTAAGGAGGCGAAACCAGAAATGGCAGAAAAAGAAAAGATCAGAATCAAAATCAAGGGTTATGAACATGCAGTAGTTGATGCAGCTGCAGCAAAGATCGTTGACGCAGCTAAGCGCAGCGGTGCAAGAGTTTCAGGACCTATCCCGCTGCCGACTGATAAGGAGATCGTTACAATTCTCCGTGCAGTTCACAAGTACAAGGACAGCCGTGAGCAGTTCGAACTTAGAACTCACAAGAGACTTATCGACATTATCAGACCGACAAGCAAGACAATGGAAACTCTTACAAACCTTGAGATTCCAGCAGGTGTGCTGATCGAAATGTCTGAAAAGTAATTTCGGTATAAACACCAAAGTCAAGTTGATGAAATATCAACCAATAACTTAGGAGGAATTAAAAATGCAAAAATCTATGATCGGTAAGAAAATCGGTATGACACAGATTTTCGACGAAGCAGGAAATGTAATCCCTGTAACAGTAATTGAAGCCGGTCCGTGCGTAGTTGTTCAGAAGAAAACTGTTGAAAACGACGGTTACAATTCAGTACAGCTCGGTTATGGCGATGTTAAGGTAAAGAACGTTACAAAGCCAATGCAGGGACACTTCAAAAAGGCAGATGTTGCCTGCAAGAGAACCTTAAAGGAATTCAGACTTGATGACTGCGATGCAGTTAATGTTGGCGATGTACTCAAGGCTGACGTATTTGCAGTAGGTGATGCTGTTGACGTAAGCGGAACAAGCAAAGGTAAAGGATTCCAGGGTACAATCAAGAGAAACAACAATGCAAGACTTAAGGAAACTCATGGTACAGGTCCTGTTCACAGACATGCTGGTTCAATGGGTGCCTGCTCTTCACCATCACGTATATTCAAGGGAAAAGCTCTTCCTGGACATATGGGTGCTGAAAAGGTAACAGTACAGAATCTTGAAGTTGTAAAAATTGATGTTGAAAACAATCTTATCGCACTCAAGGGTGCTATTCCGGGTCCTAAGGGCGGAATCGTATGCATCGTTGACAGTGTGAAAAAGGCTTAATGAAAGGAGGAAGCATTAATGTCTAAGGTTTCAGTATATGATATGAACGGCAAACAGGTTGCGGAAACTGAGCTTTCTGATGCTATTTTCGGAATTGAGCCAAATGAAGCTGTTATGCATGATATGGTAGTTAATTACCTTGCAAATCAGCGCCAGGGTACACAGTCAACTCTTACTCGTACAGAAGTAAGCGGCGGCGGTAGAAAACCTTGGAGACAGAAGGGAACAGGTCATGCAAGACAGGGTTCCATCCGTGCTCCTCAGTGGGTACACGGCGGAGTTGCAATCGGTCCTAAGCCAAGAAGTTACAGATTTACTGTAAACAAGAAGGTTAGAAGACTTGCAATGAAATCAGCTTTATCTGTAAAGGTAAAGGATAACAATCTTCTCGTTCTTGATGCTATCAAGATGGAAGAATTCAAGACAAAAACAATAGTTCAGATGTTAAAGGCTCTTAATGTTGAAGGCAAAGCTCTCATCGTAATGCCGGAAGTTGATCAGAAGGTAATCAAGAGTGCTGCTAACATTCCTGGAGTAAAGGCTACACTTGTTAACACTCTGAATGTTTATGATATTTTAAACTATGATAAGTTCATCGTAGTTCAGGATGCAGTTACAAAGATCGAGGAGGTGTACGCATAATGAAGGCACCACAGGATATCGTTCTCAAGCCTGTTATTACTGAAAGAAGTACAGATGCTCTTCAGGCAGGTAAGTACACTTTTAAGGTTGCTAAGAACGCAAACAAGATTGAAATAGCAGACGCAGTTGAAAAACTTTTTGACGTAAAGGTTGCTAAAGTAAACACAATGAACTGCAACGGCCGTACAAAGCGCGTTGGCAGATACGTTGGTAAAACAGCTGACTGGAAAAAAGCTATCGTTACATTAACAGAAGATTCAAAGACAATCGAATTCTTCGACGGAATGTTCTAATTGAACTTCGAAAATTAACGAAGATAGCATAAGGCTGTTTTCGTATGGGAGTAATGCTCCCGCAAAAAATGCATTTAAGGAGTGAAAATAATGGCAATTAAGACATACAAGCCGACGACTCCTTCACGTCGTAACATGACAGTTACAGACTACTCAGAGTTGTCAAAGGTTGCTCCGGAGAAAAGTTTACTTGAGCCATTAAAGAATAAATCAGGTAGAAACAGCTACGGAAGAATCACAGTTCGCCACAGAGGCGGCGCAAACAGAAGAAAGTACCGTGTAATTGACTTTAAGCGTGACAAGGACGCTATGGACGCAAAGGTAATGACCCTTGAATACGATCCAAACCGTTCAGCTCACATCGCACTTCTTCAGTATGAAGACGGCGAAAAGAGATACATCATCGCTCCAAACGGACTTAAAGTCGGCGATACAGTAAGAAGCGGATCAGATGCAGATATCAAGCCTGGTAACGCACTTAAACTCGTTGATATCCCGGTTGGTACTTTCATTCACAACGTTGAATTATATCCTGGAAAGGGAGCACAGCTCGTTCGTTCAGCCGGAAACATGGCACAGCTCATGGCTAAGGAAGGCGAATATGCACTTCTCAGACTTCCTTCAGGTGAATTAAGAAACGTACCTAATACATGTAAAGCAACAGTTGGTCAGGTAGGAAATATCGACCATGAAAACGTTAATTACGGTAAAGCAGGTAGAAGACGTCATATGGGTTGGAGACCTACAGTTCGTGGTTCTGTTATGAACCCTTGCGATCACCCGCACGGTGGTGGTGAAGGTAAATCACCAGTTGGTCGTCCAGGTCCTGTTACTCCTTGGGGTAAGCCAACACTCGGCTACAAGACCCGTAAGAAGCATAACCGTTCAGACAAGTTCATCGTAAAACGCAGAAACGGTAAATAATTCTTGAAAGGAGGAAATTATAATGAGCAGAAGTATTAAGAAGGGACCTTTCGTTCAGGAGGTACTTTTTAAGAGAGTTGTGCAGATGAATGAAGCAGGCGAAAAGAAGGTTTTAAAAACCTGGAGCCGTTCTTCAACTATTTTCCCGGAGTTTGTTGGACACACATTTGCTGTTCATGACGGTCGTAAACACGTTCCGGTTTATGTTACAGAAGATATGGTAGGTCACAAACTTGGAGAGTTTGCTCCTACAAGAACTTACAAGGGCCATGCCGGTTCTAAAACAACAAATAACGGTAAATAAGGAAGGAGGAATACACGATGGAAGCAAGAGCTTATTTAAGAAATATCCGTATTTCACCTAGAAAAGTAAAGATCGTTCTTGATCTTATCAGAAACAAGCCGGTTGAATATGCAATGGCTACTCTGAAAGCTACTCCAAAGGCTGCTTGTGAAGATCTTGAGAAGCTTCTCAAATCTGCTATAGCAAATGCGGAAAACAATTTTAGCATGGATAAAGAAAAACTCTATGTTGCAGAGTGTTTCGTTTCTCCGGGAACAATAATGAAGCGTATTATGCCAAGAGCACAAGGCAGAGCTTACAGAATTCTTAAGAGAACATCTCATGTTACAATGGTATTAAAAGAAAAAGAATAATCCCAAATAGGAGGTAGACTATGGGCCAGAAGGTAAATCCACACGGTTTCCGTGTTGGCGTTATTAAGGATTGGGATTCACGTTGGTTTGCAAATAAATCAGCATTCGGCGATACACTGGTTGAAGACTACAACATTCGTAACTTCATCAAGAAAAAACTCTATGCTGCAAGTGTTGCAAAGATCGAAATCGAACGTTTCGTTGACAAGACAAGAATCCATATTCACTGCGCTAAGCCTGGTATTGTTATCGGTAAGGGCGGTGCTGAAATAGAAAAACTTCGTCAGGAAGTTGAAGCAATGATGTCCGGCAACTCACAGGTGCTTATCAATATCGTTGAAGTTAAGCAGCCTGATCTCAGCGCTCAGTTAGTTGCTGAAAAGATCGCACTTGATCTCGAAAACAGAATTTCATTCAGACGTGCAATGAAACAGTCAATCGGTCGTGCAATCCGTCTCGGTGCAAAGGGTATCAAGACAAGAGTTTCAGGACGTTTAGGCGGTGCTGAAATCGCAAGAGCAGAAAGCTATAATGAAGGTACTATTCCGCTTCAGACAATTCGTGCTGATATAGATTATGGTTTTGCAGAAGCTCATACAACATATGGACGTTTAGGTGTTAAGGTTTGGATCTACAAGGGCGAAATCCTCAAGGGTGAATCTTCAGATAAAAATGAAGACAAGGCTCCTGCAAGAAAGAAAAATGATGATAACAAGAGATCATTCCGCAGACCAAGACCGGCTAAAAAAGAAGAAGGAGGTAACCAGTAATGCTACTTCCAAAGAGAGTAAAATATCGTAGAGTGCAGAGAGGTCGTATGACAGGTAGAGCACTCAGAGGAAATAAAGTATCAAATGGTGAGTATGGTTTACAGGCATTACAGCCGGCTTGGATCACATCAAACCAGATCGAAGCTGCCCGTATTGCAATGACACGTTACATCAAGCGTAACGGTAAAGTTTGGATCAAGCTTTTCCCGGACAAGCCGGTAACAAGTAAGCCGATCGGTACTCGTATGGGTTCCGGTAAAGGTGCTCCTGAATATTGGGTAGCAGTTGTTAAACCAGGCAGAGTAATGTTTGAAATAGCTGGTGTATCTGAAGAAGATGCAAGAGAAGCTATGCGTCTTGCTATGCACAAGCTCCCAATCAAATGTAAATTTGTTAGTAAAGAAGCAGAGGGAGGCGAGCAGTAATGAAAGCAACTGACGTTAGAGAAATGTCTATGGACGAAATGAACACAAAGTTAGATGATCTGAAGAAGGAGCTTTTTGCTCTCCGCTTTCAGCTGGCTATAAATCAGCTTGACAATACAGCTCGTTTAAAGGCTGTTAAGAAGGACATTGCTCGTATCAAGACTATTCTTCGTGAGCAGGAAATCCAGTCAAGCGTTAAGCAGTAAGAAAGGGAGGATTTAGCGATGTCTGAAAGAAGTCTTAGAAAAACAAGAGTCGGTAAAGTTGTTAGTGACAAGATGGACAAGACTGTTGTAGTTGCCATCGTTGACAATGTTAAACACCCACTTTATAAGAAGATCATTAAAAGAACTGTTAAGATGAAGGCTCATGATGAAAAGAATGAGTGCAAGATCGGCGACAGAGTTGAGATTATGGAAACACGTCCGCTCTCAAAGGATAAGAGATGGAGAGTTACCGAAATAATCGAAAAAGCTAAGTAATTATTGAATTTAATTTTCATGCTGTAAATCAGCATTTATTTCTGAAAGGAGGAGAACGACTGTGATACAGATGCAAACTTACCTTAAGGTAGCAGACAACACCGGTGCTAAGGAACTCATGTGTATTAGAGTTTTAGGCGGTACACGCAGAAGATATGCAAATATCGGCGATGTAGTTGTAGCTTCTGTTAAGAAGGCAACACCCGGCGGCGTTGTTAAGAAGGGTGATGTTGTTAAAGCAGTTATCGTTCGTTCAGCAAAGGGCTTAAGAAGAGAGGATGGAACTTACATCCGCTTCGATGAGAACGCTGCTGTAATTATTAAGGAAGACAAGAATCCAAAGGGAACACGTATATTCGGACCAGTAGCAAGAGAGCTTCGTGACAAGGATTATACCAAGATATTAAGCCTTGCTCCGGAAGTATTGTAATGGAGGTGTCATGATGAGTAAAGTACATGTTAAAAAAGGTGACACAGTCGTTTTGCTGACAGGTAAGTATAACGATAAATTTGAAAGCGCTAACAAGAGAAAGACCGGTAAGGTTCTTGAAGTTAGCCCTAAGGAAGGCAAAGTAATCGTAGAAGGCATCAACTTTGTAACAAAGCATGTTAAACCTACCAGAATGGGTCAGGTTGGCGGAATTGTTAAGGCTGAAGCTCCTATATATGCCTGCAAGGTTCAGCTCGTTTGCCCTAAATGCGGCAAGCCAACAAGAGTAGGTCATATTCTTGAAGATGGAAAAGATTCTAAGGAAAAGTTACGTGTTTGCAAAAAATGCGGAGCTTCATTTAAGTAAAGGAGAAACGACATGGCTAGAATGAAGGATTACTATAATAGCACTGTAGCTCCTGCTATGATGAAGAAGTTTGGCTACAAAAGCGTAATGCAGATTCCGAAGCTTGATAAAGTTGTTATCAATGTCGGAGCTGGTGAAGCTAGAGAAAATGCTAAGGTTATAGATGCAATTATGACAGATCTCGCAGCTATCACAGGTCAGAAGCCTGTAGTATGCCGTGCAAGAAAATCAGTTGCTAACTTTAAGCTTCGTGAAGGAATGCCGATCGGTGTTAAAGTTACATTAAGAAATGAACGTATGTATGAATTCGTTGATAAATTCTTCAATGTATCTTTACCACGTGTACGTGACTTCAGAGGCATTAACCCGAATTCATTTGACGGAAGAGGAAACTATTCCACAGGTATCAAGGAACAGCTTATCTTCCCTGAAATCGAGTATGATAAAATCGATAAAGTAAGAGGTATGGACATCAACTTTATCACAACAGCTAACACAGACGAAGAAGCAAAGGAACTGCTTACACTTATGGGCGCTCCGTTTGCAAAGTAAGGTAGGAGGATTTAGATATGGCTAAAAAAGCAATGGTAAATAAGCAGCAGAAAACTCCTAAATACTCCACACGTGCTTACAACAGATGCAAGATTTGTGGAAGACCACATGCTTATCTCAGAAAATTCGGTATCTGCCGTATTTGTTTCAGAGAATTAGCTCATGATGGTCAGATCCCAGGAGTTAAAAAGGCTAGCTGGTAATATTACAAAGGAGGTTATTCAGCATGCAGATTACTGATACTATAGCAGATATATTAACAAGAATTCGTAATGCGAATTCAGCTAAGCACGCTACGGTTGACGTTCCCGCTTCAAATGTTAAGAAAGCTATCACTCAGATTCTCGTTGATGAAGGATATATAAAGAGCTTTCAGGTTATTGAAGATGGTAAGCAGGGTATAATAAGAATCACTCTTAAATACGGCGATAACAAATCACCGGTTATTACCGGCTTACGCAGGGTATCAAAACCAGGTTTACGTATTTATTCAAGTTGCGAAGACATGCCTAAGGTAAGAAAGGGTCTCGGAATTGCAGTTGTTTCTACATCAAAGGGAATCATGACTGACAAGAAGGCTCGTGAACTTAACGTAGGCGGCGAAGTTCTCGCATTTGTATGGTAAGGAGGACACATAATGTCAAGAATAGGTAGAATGCCGATCAGTGTCCCAGCCGGCGTAGAAGTTAAAAACGAAAACAACTTAATCACAGTTAAAGGCTCTAAGGGTACAATTTCCCGTCAGTTTTCTAAAGAGCTGGGCATCGAAGTAAAAGACGGTGTTATCACAGTAACTCGTCCATCTGAGAGCAAGGAACATAAATCACTTCATGGTCTTACAAGAACACTTATCAGCAACATGGTTATCGGTGTTACAAATGGTTTTTCAAAGACTCTTGAAATCGAAGGTGTTGGTTACCGTGCTGCTAAGCAGGGAAAGAACCTTGTAATGAACCTTGGTTTCTCACATCAGGTAATCGTTCCTGAAATCGAAGGTATCACAATTGATGTTCCTTCACCAAATAAGATCGTAGTAAACGGTATTGACAAACAGGTTGTCGGACAGGTTGCTGCTGAAATTCGTGAAAAACGTCTCCCTGAACCATATAAGGGCAAGGGTATCAGATACGAAGGCGAAAGAATTATCCGTAAAGAGGGTAAAGCCGGTAAGGGCAAGAAGTAATAAAAGGAGTGAATCGCAATGGTTAAAAAGGCTGATAAAAGCAAGGCTAGAGAAGCCAGACACCGTAGAGTACGTGATAAGATTTCTGGCACACCGGAGCGTCCGCGTCTTAGTGTTTTTCGCTCCGCAAAGCACATCTATGCACAGATTATTGATGATGTAAATGGCGTAACATTAGCATCAGCATCAAGCCTTGAAAAAGGTTTTGACGGTAACGGCGGTAATATAGAAGGCGCTCGCAAGGTTGGTCAGATGATTGCCCAGAATGCTCAGAGCAAGGGTATCACATTCGTTGTATTTGACAGAGGCGGTAATCTTTATCATGGTCGTGTTAAAGAGCTTGCTGAATCTGCTCGTGAAAACGGATTACAGTTCTAATGAAGGAGGTAAAGCATTTTGGCTAAAATAGACGCTTCAACACTTGAACTTTCTGAAAAGGTTGTTGCTATTAACAGAGTATCAAAAACTGTTAAGGGCGGTCGTATCATGAAGTTCGCAGCTCTCGTAGTAGTAGGCGATGGCAACGGAACAGTTGGTTTCGGTATTGGTAAATCAGGAGAAGTTCCGGACGCTATTCGTAAAGGAATCGAAGATGCTAAGAAAAATCTCGTAAAGATCCAGCTTAGAGGAACAACAATTCCTCATGATATAATCGGTAAATTCGGTGCAGCTTCAGTTCTTATGTAACCGGCTGCTCCCGGTACCGGTGTTATCGCCGGTGGTCCTGTTCGGGCCGTTGTTGAAATGGCAGGGATCAAGGATATCAGAACAAAATCACTTCGTTCAAATAACCCTTGCAACGTAGTAAGAGCAACAATCCAGGGACTGAGCGAATGTACATCTGCTAAACAGGTTGCTGATAAGAGAGGCAAATCTGTTAAGGAAATATTAGGTTAAGGAGTGAGTTCAATGTCAAAAGAGATCAAGCTCGTAAAAAGCCTTATCGGCTGTAAAAAGAATCAGATCGCTACAGCTCATTCACTTGGACTTAAGAAGATCGGTGAAGTAACAACTCAGCCGGACAATGAGCAGACGATGGGTAAAATCAAGACAATTTCTCACCTCGTTGAGGTTAAAGAAGTATAAACAAGGAGGTGCACAAACATGAAGTTACATGAATTAACTCCGGGACAGGCTGCTAAAGAATGCAAGCGTATCGGAAGAGGAAACGGTTCAGGTAATGGTAAGACTGCTGGTAAAGGTCATAAAGGACAGAAAGCACGTTCAGGCGGCGGTGTCAGAATCGGCTTCGAAGGTGGACAGATGCCTTTAATGAGACGTATTCCTAAGAGAGGATTCAATAATGTTTTTGCTACAAAGTATGCAATAATCAATGTTTCTGATCTTAACAAGTTTACTGATGGTACAGTAGTAGATACAGAATTACTCAAGGCATCCGGATTGGTTAAAAAAGAATATGATGGTGTTAAAGTTTTAGGTAATGGTGACATCACATCAAAAGTTACAGTTAAGGCTGCAAAATTTTCTCAGTCAGCTGTAGAGAAAATCGAGAAAGCCGGTGGGAAGACCGAGGTGATGTAATGTGATCGAGACATTAAAAAATGCTTGGAAAGTTGAGGAAACCCGTAAGAAACTTTTCTACACATTACTTCTCATCATAGTCTTCAGAATTGGTTCTGTATTTGTAACAGCTCCGTTCATTAGTACAGACATGGTCGCACAGTGGCTTGAATCCAATTCAGAAAACAGCGCACTTGGTTATTTAAACCTGTTTTCAGGTGGTGCTATGGAAAAGGCTACAGTATTTGCATTGGGAATACAGCCTTTCATCAATGCATCGATCATAGTTCAGTTGCTTACTTATGCTATTCCTCCTCTTGAACGTTTGTCCAAAGAGGGAGAGGAAGGCAGAAAGAAAATTGATAAAATTTCGAATTTTGTTTCCCTTGGTCTTGGTATTTTTATGGCTTTCGCTTATTACCTGACCATGAAAAAAGCCGGAGCTCTTGTATATACATCTGGTTTTGAAGGTGTATTTTCTGCAATAGTTATCATTACAGTGTTCATTACAGGTTGTATGGGCGTTGTATGGATAGGAAACAGAATCAGCGAAAAAGGCATCGGAAACGGTGTTTCAATACTTATCTTTATAGGTATTCTTGCAAATATTCCGACAGGGCTTATGAATCTTATTGATGCGGCTAAAAATCAGCCAAATCCTTATGTATTTGTTGCAGCCGGAATAATCTTACTGTTCATCTTCATTATTGCTTTCATTGTATTTATGAATGAAGCTGAAAGAAGAATCCCGATACAGTATGCAAAAAGAGTTGTTGGAAGAAAGCAGTACGGCGGACAGAGTACACATATTCCTGTAAAGGTTATTATGAGTGGTGTTATGCCGATCATCTTCGCTAATGCGTTTGTTTCACTTCCAATGACAATAGGAATGTTTTTCCCTCCGAATCCAAACGGTACATCAGCATGGGATAAGTTCTATTTAGGATTCCAGAAATGGTTCTCATACAGAAGTGCACCGTATGCGATTGTACTTTTTATATTGATCATAGCATTTAACTATTTCTATGTTTCAATGCAGTACAATCCGATTGAGATAGCTAACAACCTTCGTCAGTCAAACGGCGGTATCCCGGGTATCAGACCTGGTAAACCAACTTCTGACTACATTCAGAGAGTTCTTTCAAAGATCACACTCGTTGGTGCTATTTTCCTTGGATTTATAGCAGTTATTCCATGTATCATTGCTGCACTGTTCCCGCAGATCGGCAGTCTTGCACTTGGTGGTACTTCAGTACTTATCCTTGTAAGCGTTGCTCTTGAAACTGTAAGAACACTTGAATCACAGCTTATGATGCGTCATCATAAGGGATTTCTTGAATAACAGGGGGTAAAAAACATGAATTTGATTTTACTTGGTGCACCTGGTGCAGGTAAAGGCACTCAGGCTGAAGTTATCTCAGAGGCACTTAATATTCCGCAGATATCAACAGGAAACATACTTCGTGAAGCTGTTAAGAACGGCACAGAGTATGGAATCAAAGCAAAAGCTGCTATGGACAGCGGTGCTCTTGTTTCTGACGATATCGTGATCGGTATTCTTAAAGACCGAATTGCTTGTGATGACTGCAAAAACGGATTTATCCTTGACGGTTTTCCGAGAACAGTTCCACAGGCTGAAGCTCTTGATGCAATGGGTGTTGTCATAGACAAAGTCATTGAGATTTTTGTTCCTGACGAAGTTATTAAACAGCGTGTATCAGGAAGAAGAGTCTGCAGCGGCTGCGGTGCAACTTATCATGTTGACTTCAAGCCTTCAAAGACAGAAGGAAAATGTGACAAGTGCGGTGCTGATCTGATCATCAGAAAAGACGATCAGCCGCAGACAGTTCTTGACAGACTGGATGTTTATCATAAGCAGACAGCTCCTCTGAAGGATTATTACGAAAAACAGGGTAAGTTAAAGACTGTTGTTGGACAGGAAGAAGTAAAAGATACTTCAAAGCTTACTCTTGAGGCAGTGGGAGCTTAATTATATGATCACAATTAAATCAAAAGGTGATTTAGCAAAAATGCGTGCAGCCGGTAAAATTGCCGGCGGGGCATTGGAGCTTGCAGGCAGATCTGTAAAGCCCGGAATGACTACAGCACAGCTTGACAAAATAATTCATGATTATATTGTTTCACAAGGTGCTGTTCCATCGTTCTTAAATTATGGTGGTTTTCCGGCAAGTGCATGTATCTCGGTAAATGAAGAACTTATTCATGGAATACCGAGCAATAAAAAAATACTTAAAGCAGGCGATATCGTTAGTGTCGATGTTGGTGCTTTTAAGGATGGTTTTCACAGTGATACATGTGCTACCTTCCCGGTTGGAGAAATATCAGATGAGGCAAAAGAACTCCTTAAGGTTACTAAAGACAGTTTATTTGCAGCAATTGGTATTGCTAAAGCAGGCGTAAGACTTGGCGATATATCCCATACGGTTCAGGAATACTGTGAATCAAGGGGATATGCTGTAGTAAAGAGATACTGCGGTCATGGTGTTGGCAGAAATCTTCATGAAGATCCCGAGGTTCCTAACTACGGTGTTGCCGGACATGGCACCAGACTTGTTTCCGGTATGACCATTGCAATCGAACCGATGATCAACGTCAAAGGTGAGGGTGTAAAGGTTCTGGGCAACGGATGGACTGTTGTTACAACAAGCGGTTCTCTTTCAGCTCATTTTGAGCATACTATTGCTATTACTTCCGAAGGTGCAGTTATTCTTACTGAGCCCTGACGGAGGATAAAGTGGATATAGTAAAAGGCGTAGTAGTTAAAGCCACAGCAGGTCGAGATAAAGACAGATACTTCGTAGTTCTTGATTATGAAAACAATTTTGTATGGATCTCAGACGGATCTACCAGAAAAATTGATTCTCCTAAAAAGAAAAATGTAAAGCATCTGATATTTACAGAAACTGTGGTGGATATAAGTAAAATTACTAACAAAAAGCTTAAAATGTATCTGGGCAGATTTAATGTTCCGGAAATCGAAAGTGAGGTTTAGATTATGTCTAAAGAAGACTCAATCGAAGTTGAAGCAACTGTAGTCGAAGCTCTTCCAAATGCTATGTTCCGTGTGGAATTACCAAACGGTCATAAGATCCTGACACATATTTCAGGCAAATTAAGAATGAATTATATTCGTATAGTACCAGGCGATAAGGTTACTGTTGAAATGTCACCTTATGACCTGACAAAAGGAAGAATCACCTGGAGAAGCAAATAAAGCTTCTGTCATGTGTTCGCTTTTCTAACTATCAGAAGGAGGTATTTTCAATGAAAGTTAGACCTTCAGTAAAGCCTATGTGCGAGAAGTGTAAAATAATTAAACGCAAAGGTAAAATAATGGTTATTTGCGAAAATCCAAAGCATAAACAAAGACAGGGCTGATAATCAGTCCCATAAACGGAGGTGCAATTAGTTAATGGCAAGAATCGCTGGAATTGACTTACCGAAGAATAAGAGAATCGAAATCGGTCTTACTTATATCTTTGGTATTGGTAATACTACTGCTAAGAAGATTTTATCATCAACCGGTGTAAATCCTGACACAAGAGTTAAGGATCTTTCAGAAGAAGATGTAAATAAGCTTCGTGAGTATATTGACAAGAATTGTAATGTTGAAGGTGACCTCAGAAGAGAAGTTGCTCTTGACATCAAGAGACTTGTTGAAATCAACTGCTATCGTGGAACACGTCATCGTAAGGGTCTCCCTGTAAGAGGTCAGCGTACAAAAACTAACGCAAGAACTCGTAAGGGCCCTGTAAAGACAATAGCTAACAAGAAGAAGTAAGGAGGGAAATGAACAATGGCACAGCAGAAGAAAAAAGTTACAGTTAAAAGACGTAGAGAACGTAAAAACATTGAAAACGGCGCTGTTCATATCCAGTCCACTTTCAATAACACTATCGTTACAATTACTGATGTACAGGGTAACACAATTTCATGGGCATCATCAGGCGGACTGAACTTCAGAGGTTCAAGAAAGTCAACACCATTTGCTGCTCAGAGTGCTGCTGAAGTAGCTGCTAAGGCTGCTATGGAACATGGTCTTAAGTCTGTAGAAGTTTACGTTAAAGGACCTGGTTCAGGACGTGAAGCTGCTATCAGAGCTCTTCAGACTGTAGGTCTTGAAGTTAAGATGATCAAGGATGTAACACCTATTCCACATAACGGATGCCGTCCTCCAAAGAGAAGACGTGTATAGTTTACAGTACTTTACGCAATTTATTTGAACAAGAAACCAAGCTATGTTTACTTGGCGTCGAATGATAAAAAAGATTCGATATTATTTAAAAAACGGAGGTAATAGCAATGGCTATTAGTAAAGAACCAATTCTCAAGAGATGCAAATATTTAGGAATCAGCCCTGCAGTTATGGGCGTAGGCAAAGAAACAAACCGTAAAGCAGATCAGGGCAACAGAAAAAAAGTTTCTGAATATGGTATGCAGCTCAAGGAAAAACAGAAGTTAAAATTCATTTATGGTGTTCTTGAAAAACAGTTCTATCATTATTTTGAAATAGCTGAAAAACAGGCTGGTCAGGCTGGTACAAACCTTATCACTCTTCTTGAATCAAGACTTGATAACGTTGTATTCAGAATGGGTCTTGCTTCAACAAGACGTGAATCAAGACAGCTCGTTTCTCATGGCCATTTCAGTGTAAATGGTAAGAAGATCGATATTCCTTCTTACAGAATCAAGCCGGGTGATGTTATCGCTCTCAGAGAAAACAGCAGAAAGAGCACTAAGTTCAAGGAAATCGTTGAAACTACAAATGGCAGAGTTGTTCCGCTCTGGCTTGAAGCAAACAAAGATGATTTCTCAGCAAAGGTTGTTCGTATGCCTGTTAAGGAAGACCTTGACTATGAAGTTGAAGAGCATTTGATCGTCGAACTTTATTCAAAGTAATTTTGAAGTTTATTTCATATTGCTGGAATATTTTGACGTTCGAACGACTAAATACTATGAATGTGATTGCGAAATAGGAGGGTTTTCATGCTTGAAAGAATAGAAAAACCGGAAATTGAGACAGTTGAGCTTAAAAGTGACGGAAAATACGGCAAATTTGTACTTTCACCACTCGAACGTGGCTACGGTATTACTCTCGGTAACAGTTTAAGAAGAGTATTGCTCTCCTCACTTCCGGGTGTAGCTGTTACTTCAGTAAAAATTGACGGTATACATCACGAGCTTTCGACTATTCCCGGTGTAAAAGAAGATGTAACTGAAATAATCCTTAGCATAAAGGGTTTGACAGCAAAGCTTCACAGCGATGGTCCTAAAACCGTATTTATTGAAGCAGAAGGCGAGTGCGAGGTAACTGCCGGTGATATCAAAGCTGATTCAGAAGTTGATATTCTCGATCCCGGTATGCATATTGCAACACTTGGCAAAGATGCTAAATTATATATGGAAATTACTCTGGACAGAGGCAGAGGTTATGTTTCGGCAGAGCGTAATAAACAGATTATCAATATGCCTATTGACATGATCGCTGTCGACAGTATATATACTCCTGTTTTAAAGGTAAATTATCAGGTTGAAGATACTCGACTTGGTCAGGTTACTGATTTTGATAAGCTTACTTTAGAGGTTTGGACAGATGGAACTATTTCTGCCAAAGAGGCTATATCTCAGGCAGCCAATCTCCTCAACGAGCATCTTAAGCTATTCATAGATCTTTCAGAGGAAGCATGTATAGCTGAAGTATTAGTCGAAAAAGACGATAAGGGTAAAGAAAAAATCCTTGAGATGACCATTGAGGAACTTGACTTATCGGTACGTTCGTTTAATTGCTTAAAACGTGCGGGTATTAATACCGTGGATGACCTGATCAACAAGTCAGAAGAAGAAATGATGAAGGTTCGTAATCTCGGTAAAAAATCTTTCGATGAAGTTAAGGAAAAATTACAGTCACTTGGATTTGACCTTTCTTCAGAAGAAGAGTAAGAAACAATTATTTACAGCTGGATGAATTTCAGCGTTTGAGTATAAGAAGGAGTGAATTTCAATGCCAGGTACAAGAAAGCTGGGTAGAACAACAGATCACAGAAAAGCTATGCTCAGAGCTATGGTTACATATCTGCTTGAAAACGGACAGATTGAAACAACTGTAACAAGAGCTAAGGAAGTACGTGCTGTTGCAGAAAAAATGATAACTCTCGGTAAAGTCAATGACCTGCACTCCAAGCGTCAGGTAATGTCTTATGTAACTAAGGAAGATGTTGTAAAGAACTTATTCGAAGAGATATCTCCTAAGTACGCTGACAGAAACGGCGGATACACACAGATCATTAAGATCGGTCCTCGTCGTGGTGACGCAGCAGAGATGGCTATTATCAAGCTTGTTTAATTAACTGATAACAATTTATTAAAAATATCCCTGTTCTGATTAATTTCAGTACAGGGATTTTTTTATGTTGATTTAGTATATCTATGTTTATGATATGTTGATATGTTCTGTGAAAGTATAACAGACATACAAATTTCACATTTAAAAATGATATTTATCATTGAAATAAGCATTTTTACTTGATATAATAATAAATAGTGTAAGAAAGAATATAATTAAATAAACGGTAAATTTTCAGATGAATGACACAATTATGTAATACTTACGCAATAATATTTAAATAAGAGTTATTGTACCGGTTTTTATTACGAGGAGAGTAAATTATGACTATTTTTTCTGTGTTTTTATTGCTTGGCGGATTATCATTTTTCCTTTTCGGTATGTCGGCTATGTCGAACGGACTTGAAAAGATTGCCGGAGGAAAGCTTGAAACAGCTTTAAAAAAGCTGACTTCAAATCCTTTTAAAAGTATTCTTCTTGGCGGTGGAATAACAATCGCTATTCAGTCTTCATCAGCTATGACAGTAATGCTCGTCGGACTTGTAAACTCCGGAATAATGGAGCTTGGACAGACAATCAGCGTAATAATGGGTTCCAACATCGGTACAACTTTTACGACATGGATACTTAGTTTACAGGGATTAAATGCCAAGGATAACGTTTTTCTTGAGCTTTTGAAACCGGAAAATTTTTCTCCTTTGGCAGGTTTTTTTGGTATCGTGATGATAACTTTCTGTAAGAAAGAGAAGAAGAAAGATATCGGATCGATTTTAGTCGGATTTTCAATTCTGATGTATGGTATGGTCATGATGTCGCAGGCATGTGAGCCGTTAAAGGAATCAGTCAGATTCCAGCAGCTCCTGACAGTCTTCAAAAATCCTGTTGTTGGTGTTCTTGTAGGAACACTCTTTACTGCACTTATCCAGAGTTCGGCTGCATCAATAGGTATTTTACAGACTCTTTCAGGAAAAACTCCTATAACTTATTCTATGGGTATTCCGATCATTCTCGGACAGAATATCGGTACATGTATCACAGCTGTACTTGCATGTTTTGGTGTAAACAAGGATGCAAAGAGAGTCGCAGCCGTTCATACTATAATAAAAATTCTTGGTACAATTATCTTCCTTGTTCTGTATTTTGTTGCAGATGCAATATTCAGATTTAAATTCTCAGATACAAATATGAATCCTTACGGAATAGCACTTGTTCACACAGTATTTAACGTACTCAACACAATTGTTCTTCTTCCGTTCTCAAAACAGCTCGAAAAGCTTTCAAGAGTGGTAATTAAGGATAACGAAAAAGATGAAGCACAGAGTTACACACTTCTTGATGACAGACTTCTTACAACACCTGCTTTTGCTATTTCCGAAGCAAGAGCTCTTACAGAAAAAATGGCAGTTATGGCAAAGGAAAATTTAATTGAATCACTTGATATGGTGTTAAATTATGACAAAAAACTTTGCGAAAAAATAATTGCAGAAGAAGACATAGTTGATGACTATGAAGACAAACTTGGTACATATCTTGTAAAAGTGTCAGGTATGGCTCTGAAAAATGAGGATGCTGCGGATGTTTCAAAGCTTCTGCATTGTATAGGGGATTTTGAAAGAATATCTGACCACTCTGTAAATCTTGTTCAGGTTGCGGAAGAAATGCAGGAGAAAAAGATATCTTTCTCTTCTGAAGCAATCGAGGAAATAAAAATAATGATGTCAGCCGTTTCTGAGATCCTTGATATTACTATAAAATCATTTATTACTGCTGATGTTAAACTTGCAAGCAGAGTTGAGCCTCTTGAGGAAGTAATTGACGGATTAAGAATGGATCTTAAAAACCGTCATATTCTCAGACTTCAGGAAGAAAAATGTACAATAGAACTTGGATTTATATTTTCTGATCTTCTTACAAATCTTGAAAGAGTTTCAGATCACTGTTCAAATATCGCTGTATGTCTTATACAGCTTCAGAAAGATATATTTGATACACATGAGTACATTACAAATCTTAAGGAAAACGATGTTGAATTCCAGAAGATGTGCGATATTTATGTTGAAAAATATAAGCTGCCTGAACTCGTAAAATAATTATTTATATTATAAATTTTAACCGGACAATCTTTTTGTCCGGTTTTTTTACAAAAAACACATTTGATATATTATGTATATTATTGCATTTTAGGATTGTAAAATGTATCAAAAACTGAACATGGATAATTTTAAACCTATGAAATATATAAAAAAAATGATATGAAAATGTTGCACAATAAATATTTCTAAAAGTGAATAAAAAGAGAAATATATTACAAATAAATTACAAAATATTGATATTCATAAAATCAAATATTATAAGAATTCACTCTGAACAACGTAAATTCGTAATTGAACAATTATTGTCACAAATGAACAATGGGGTTGACATAAGAGCCGGGAAAAGTGTATAATCTTATCGTAAGTGTATTATTAAACTATATATACTAGAATGAGGAGGCCAGAGATAACTGATTGCTTGTGTATTAAAACGATAGTAAGCAGAACTAAGTCAGATTGTTTGTTTTTGGTTTAAAAAAAGTGTGGTGTACTGAACGTTTTTGTTTGGTTATTGGACAATATAAATCTGATATTTAATTTTTGTAGTCTGTTAGAAAATATTGCATAATTAATGCACGTTTAAAAAGGAGTCTATACTATGAGCAAAATATTTAAAAAAGTAGCTGCAATGGTTGCTGTTACTGCTGTTGCTGCTTTCACAACTTTTGCTGCATCTGCTGATGAATCAACAGTAAAACTAAATCTTTCAGGTGGCGTAACGGGAAATCCCGGAGAAAGTGTATTTGTGAATGTTAATTTAAGCGGTGCTGCTTTAGAGTATGATTCTTTGGGATTAATGGTAAAATATGATAAGGAACTGACACTTCAGAATGTAGGAAGTGAATATGGCGATATGAAATTCGGAGTTGCATCACGTGATGACTCTTCTTATTGCCTTGTTTACGATTTTATGGGAAGTGCTTTTAATTATGAAGTCGGGGATACATTGTTTACATTTGAATTTACAATTCCTGAAAATGCAACAAAAAATCAGACTTACCAGGTAAGCTGGGCTGAAACAGATGCTTTTTCACCTGTTTTGAGCAACACTGCTCTTGATAACGAAGATATTCCTTTTGAACTTTCAGATGTTAGTGATGCTATAACATGTATCGGTGGTGAAGAAGCTGAAGCTCCAAAAGCTGAAACACCTGCTCCGCCTGCCGGTGAGGCAGAGAAAAAACCTGAGCCGCCTGCACCTGCTGCAGTAAAAAAATATGATACAGTTGAAAAACTGGTCAAGGTAACCAGAAGAGAGCAGCAGATCCAGCAGATTAAAAAAGACTCTAATTATTCGAGCTTTTTGGATCAGTATTATGAACAGCAGAAAATTCTTCAGAATTCTGTTGCAAAAATAGGTTAAGTTATTTAAACGGTCATATATTTCTTTTGTGAATATATGACCGTTTTTTTTGTTTTTATGACTATGATATACATATTTAAATGACTTTTATTGAACATATCTGAAAAATGCTTGCTAAATATATGTTTTTCCTGTATAATAAAAATAATGTATTAAAATATGGAGGCATTTTTTATGAAAAAAGTAGGTTTTTTAGGCGCCGGAAATATGGGCTATGCCATTATGAAAGGCATCCTTTCAAGTGGACTTAATGATATCACACTGCTTGCGTTTGACACAAATGCTGATGCTGCAGACAGAGCATCGAAAAGCGGTGTTGAAATTACCAAAGACGAAAAAGAACTGGTTGAAAAAAGTGATTACATTTTTTTAGCTGTTAAACCGCAGGTACTGTCAGGAGTGCTTGATACGATCAGAGAAACAGTTACTTCTGATAAGGTAATTGTTTCAATTGCAGCCGGAATAACAGGTGAATTTTTAAAAAAACATCTTATAGATGATCTTAAGGCTGTTCTTGTCATGCCGAATACTCCTCTTTTGCTCGGAGAGGGTGCTACTGCTCTTGCAAAGGTTGAACCTACATCAGATGAAGAATTTTCATTTGTATGTGATATTTTCAAAGCATGCGGCGAAACTGCCGTTCTGACTCCTGATAAAATGAAGGAAGTTATAGCTGTAAACAGCAGCAGCCCTGCATTTATCTATTTGTTTGCAAAAGGCTTTATAGAATATGCATGTGAAGTCGGAATAGAAGAAGAAACTGCTAAGACTCTGTTTGCTAAAGCTCTTATCGGATCAGCAAAAATGATTACAGATTCAGGACATTCCATAGATGAACTCATTAAAATGGTTTCGTCACCGGGAGGAACTACTCTTGCAGGTCTTGACAGACTGTATGAAGGAAATCTTACTCAGGTTGTAAAAAATGCATGCGAAAGCTGTACAAAGAGAGCATATGAACTGTCAGGCAAATAAATTGAGGTGATACATAATGGCGAATATTTTCTTTCAGAATTACGCAAAAGCAGGCTCAGGTATTGCAAAGACTGATACCCAGAAAAGAGGAACAAAGTTATTTTTTGAGATATACGGAACTCATATGTGGAAGCTGTTCGGACTCAATTTCCTATACATTCTTTTCTGTATACCGATCATAACAATAGCTCCGGCAACTGCCGCCATGGTAAAGGTTCTGAAAAACTATTCAATAGACAAGCATGTAAATCTTTTAAGTGATTTCTGGAGTGCTTTTAAACAGAATTTTGTAAAAGCTTTTTTATGGGGAATTCTAAATATGGTTTCCTTTTTCCTTATGGCACTTGGCACGAGAACCTATTCGACAATAATCGAAGACCCTCAATTGCTTGAATCTTATCATTTGCCGGCCCTGTTTTTCAAAATTCTGACTGTTCTCACTATCAGCGTCGGTATTTTTATGCTATTGCTGAATTTTTACTATTTTCTTACTCTGGTATCGCTGGATCTTAAGTTTAAAGACAGACTCAGAAATTCACTTCTGCTGATATGTGCAGCACCTAAGGAAAATTTACTGACACTTTTCCTGTTTGTTTTTATTCCGTTTGTTATTTTCTGCCTTTTATTCAGTTATACAAGGCTGGTATATATAGGAATTATTTTGTTTTTGTTTTTCCCGTTTTCTTTTATCTGGTTTGTTGTTTGCTTTAACTGTTATCCTGTAGTTCAGAAATATGTTATTAATCCGTATTATGAACAGATCGGAGAAAAAAATCCTGAACTGATCCATGTTGCATCATCCGATGATGAAGATGTTATTTTTAAAGATATGGGCGGACTTGAAACTCCTACCGATCTGAGCGGAAATAAAGACAACGGCTCCGGCAAAAAAAAGGGAAAGCTTCCTGCTGCACCAAAAGGAAAAGTTATAAAATAAATTTTGTTATTTCTCTTTACAAATACGCTTTGGTGTGATATAATATATGTTGTACCGTGTACTTGGAATATGGACTATTTGCCCGTAAGAGATTTTTCTCAGGGAAAAAGACTTTCGAAAGAGAGTTCCACCCGCCTTATTCTATGTTATCGGCGAAATTATATCAAAGAGGTGAAAACAATGTTACTTAAAGAAGAAAAAGCTGCTGTTATTGAGGCTAACAAGACTCATGAAAATGACACAGGATCTCCTGAAGTACAGATCGCAATTCTTACTAAGAGAATCAATGATCTTACTGAACATCTTAAAGTTCATAAGAAAGACCATCACTCAAGAAGAGGTCTTCTCAAGATGGTTGGTCACAGACGTAACCTTCTCAACTACCTTATGAAGAAGGACGTTGTAAGATATCGTGCTGTAATCAACAAACTCGGTATACGTAAGTAATTATAAAAGGCAGTTTGGAGTCGATCCTTTCTGCCTTTTACACATTTAGCATTATTAAAAAAATGGTTTTGGCAGTAATAATTTAGCATTAAACAGAGTATTTGAAATTGTTCGAATCTTCTGTTTATTGCTGAATGTACTGCCTCATACCAAATATTTATTTAATGGAGGCGTATTGATAATGTTTTTTGAAAAGTACAGAAAATTTGAAACAACTTTTGCAGGAAGACCACTTGTTGTTGAAACAGGAAAGACTTGTGGACTTTCAAACGGTTCATGCTGGGTAAGATACGGTGATACAGTTGTAATGGCAAACGTTACAGCAAGCCCGAAGCCGAGAGAGGGAGTTGACTTTTTCCCGCTTTCAGTTGACTACGAAGAAAGACTTTACTCAGTAGGCAAGATACCCGGATCGTTTATGAAGAGAGAAGGAAAGCCTTCAGAAAAGGCCATTCTTACTTCAAGAGTTGTAGACCGTCCTATCAGACCGCTTTTCCCTAAGGACATGAGAAATGATGTTTCAGTTGTTATGACTGTTCTTGCAGTTGATCCTGACAACTCACCTGAGATAACAGGTATGATCGCAACATCAATTGCAATTTCAATTTCAGATATTCCGTGGAACGGACCTGTTGCAGGTGTAAGCGTAGGACTTATAGACGGCGAACTCGTTCTTAACCCTACACTTGAACAGAGAACTCACAATGATCTCAATCTTACAGTTGCTGCTTCAATGGAAAAGATCGTTATGATCGAAGCAGGCGCTAATGAAGTTCCGGAAGAAAAAATGCTCGAAGCTATTGAATTCGGTCATGCTGAAATCAAGAAAATAGTATCATTTATCAGCGATATCCAGAAAGAGATAGGCAAGAAGAAATTCGAATTTGAATCAATGGAAGTTGACCATGATCTGTTCGAAGGAATCTGTGAAATGGCAGAAGAAAAGGTTAAATTTGCTCTTGATACAGATGATAAGAACATTCGTGAAGAAAGACTCCAGCCTATCAAGGATGAAATACATGCAAAATACGATGAAGCTTATCCGGAACAGATCGCTATGATCGATGAATGCATCTACAAGCTTCAGAAGAAGATCGTAAGAAACTGGCTTTATGAAGGCAAGCGTGTTGACGGTCGTAAGATAGACGAGATCAGACCTCTTAACTCAGAAGTCGGACTTCTCCCGAGAGTTCACGGTTCAGGTCTTTTCACAAGAGGACAGACACAGGTCCTCACAGTATGTACATTAGGTCCTGTCAGTGACGCTCAGAAAATCGACGGACTTGATGAAGAAGATTCAAAGAGATATATGCATCATTATAATTTCCCTTCATACTCTGTTGGTGAAACAAAGCCGAGCAGAGGACCGGGAAGACGTGAAATAGGTCACGGCGCACTTGCTGAAAGAGCACTTGAACCTGTTATTCCTTCTGTTGAAGAATTCCCATATGCTCTCAGACTTGTTTCTGAAGTTCTTTCTTCAAACGGATCAACATCACAGGGTTCTATCTGTGGTTCAACTCTTGCACTTATGGATGCCGGTGTTCCGATAAAGGCTCCTGTTGCAGGTATTTCATGCGGACTTATCACAAAGCCTGATTCAGATGAGTTTATGACAATGGTTGATATTCAGGGTCTCGAGGACTTCTTCGGCGACATGGATTTCAAGGTTGGCGGTACACACAAGGGTATTACAGCAATTCAGGTAGATATCAAGGTTGACGGTCTTACAATGCCTATCATCAGAGAAGCATTTGAAAAGACAAGAAAAGGTCGTATCTACATTCTTGATGAGATCATGCTCAAAGCGATTCCTGAACCAAGAGATCATGTAAGTGAGTTTGCTCCTAAGATGCTTCAGACAAAGATCCCGGTAGACAAGATCCGTGAAGTAATCGGTCAGGGTGGTAAAGTTATCCAGAAAATCTCTGCTGAATGTGAATGTAAGATCGACATCAGCGAAGATGGTTCAGTATTTATCTCAGGTATTGATCTTGAGAAAACACAGAAGGCTCTTCAGGTTATCAATACTATCGTAAACGATCCTGAGGTTGGTGCTATCTATAAAGGTAAAGTAGTACGTATCATGCAGTTCGGTGCATTTGTTGAGATCGCTCCGGGCAAGGATGGACTGGTTCACATTTCAAAGCTTGACAAATCAAGAGTTGAAAAGGTTGAAGATGTTGTTTCCATTGGTGATGAAATAATCGTTAAGGTTATGGAAATAGACAATCAGGGCAGGATCAATCTTTCACGCAAGGATGCTCTTGCTGATATTGAAGCTAAGAAGTAATTTAATTTTCAGATAATAAAAAGGCTGCAGTTTTTTAACTGCAGCCTCTGTTTTTTTATGAAAAAGATCAATCTTTAAAAGGTTTGTCAATTCTGATTTCTGAGATATTTCCGTTATCTGCAAGGATCAGTTTTAATGAAGCAAGATCAGCAACAGTGATCTTTTCATCTCCGTTTATATCTGCATTTTTTTTCTGATTTTTGCTGAGGACGTCTGTGTCAAGGATGCAGTTTGTCAATTTGGTAAAATCAGCTGCATTTACGCATCCGTCAAGGTTGGTATCTCCGGCGAGAAACGGTTTGTCACCTTCGAAAATAACATCAATATCAGGAATCAGAAGACTTTCATTTCCAGTTTTCAGATTATCAAGCAGATCATCCCACTGATCTTCAGTTCCGCCATAAATTATAGTCATAATAAAGTCATCACAGTTAAATGCCAGTGAACCTATTTCGCTGACGGACTCAGGGATATATATGGTGTCAAGATTTGTACAGTTATAAAAGCAAAATGTCGGTATCGAAGTAATACTTTCCGGAAGCTTTACGTTCTGAAGATTGCTGCATTCTGCAAATGCAAAATTTTCAATATCGGAAACAGTGTTCGGGATCTCAACGGAGATAAGACCGGTACATTTTGAAAATGCAGATGCATTGATCTTTTCAAGTGAATCCGGCAATATAACTTCTGTCAGAGTGTTGTTCATTGTAAATGCAGCAACTTCGATGGTCTTAACAGTATCAGGAACTGTAAAAGTGCTGTCTTTTCCGATATATCTTGTAAGTACAGTTTTTGATTCGTCCTCAAAATGGCACTTGTCTTCATAGTAGTTTTTGTACTTTGTGAGTGTTTTTCCGGTTTCGCCTTTGTAGCTGTAAAAATAGAATTTGCAGTTCTCAAATAAAGTCGGATCACTTGGAAAAGCAGTCGGTTCTTCGCCTTCTTCAAATGTGACCATATTCAGAGCTGTACAGTTGCTGAATGCATAGTTTCCGAAATCTGTTACAGATGCAGGGATACTTACCGTTTTAAGTGACATACAATTTGCAAAAGCGGATTTGTTGATCTTTAATACGGTTTCCGGAATTTTGTATTCGGTCAGGCTTTTATTGAAGCAGCCGATCAGTTCACGCATATCTTTTGAATACAGTATGTTGTCGATAATACAGTATTCTTCATTTTCCGGATCCATAGAGGTTTTCGGGATCGAAGATATAAGACCGAAAATATCCTCAGGAAGATTTACGATGGTTTTTGGAAAGTAAATGCTTTCTATTCCTTCACATTTAAGAAAAAAACCTTTTTCGATATAGGATACATATAATTTTGTACCGTTTACTTCGATAAATTCAGGAATGCTTACCATTTTATCGGAACCAACATAATCGATCAGTGAACAGGTGCCGGATACCGTATCCGGTTCAAAGACCAGATCACTAACGGTAACAGTTGCTTTTTGTGTTTCATTGTCATTTGATGTTACCGTTTCTGTATCATCAGCAAAAACAGTATTGTTAAATATATCTGAAGAAAAACCTGCAGAAATACAGCCGGCTGCAAGTAATACAGCAGTTGAATATGCAAAAATTTTGCGGAATATTTTCATATCGTGATCTCTCCTAAAATACAAATGTTAAACACAATAACCGATAATTAAATTTGATTAAATACCTGCTATTATTATTTACTATTATTATGCAATATTATTATTATTCTCAACACAAATATTATGACCTATATTAAATATACAACAATTACAGAAATTTGTCAATAATATTGAATTATGATGACAAATGAAATGCCCATAGTACCGTGATTTTTTGTACTATGGGCAATATAGACAATGAAATGTGTTTATTCTGACAAAAACAGAAAAAAATCAGAATTCTTTATAAACTGTTTCTATAATAATATTTGAAAAATCAGCATTTTCAGTTATGCTTTTCGGGACTGTTGTCACCTGAAGCCATGCACCCATATCAGCTGTTACTGAAGTACCGGCTTTTGGTGTTTTCTGTTCCATTGTAATTATAATTTTTCCATTATCGACAAGTATTTTCTTTACAGAGGCATCGCAGCTGCCTGATGAAGCAGTTGTTGTAGTCAGGATCAGAATATTGTCATTGAAGAAATCAGGATCTGTTTTTGAGAGATCACCAACAGCTTCTGTCAGATAATGGAGACCGGCAGTGCCGGAAACTGAAGTAAGTGATGAATACTTTTTGAAAGTATCCATATCAGTTACAGCTACTGCGTTCTTTTCAAGCTCGACCGGAACGGATCCTGTACGTATGGTTACAGTGGATATCGACACGGTTGTGTCTTTGATTTTTGAAACTTTATTGAGATATTGTGTTTTAAATGTGTATTCTTCGTCATTGTGGAAATAATCTTTTGGCAGGATCGCTGTTATAACTGCAGCTCTTCTGTCATCTGTGTTTACCGCATCTGATTTGCTGACATTGAGAATGACGGTGCTGCCGTCGAAATCTATTGAATCAAGAGTGCAGATCGTTCCTTCTTCAGCCTGCGGATACAGGAAAATTATCATATTTTTGCTGAAAAAGTTCTCTGCGTTTACATCAATACCCTGTTCTGAAAGAAGCTGAGCAGCATCTCCGTTTCCGAATTTTTTAAGTTCTTCTGCAGAGTCTGCAGCAAAGAGAGTTTTTTCGTTTACACCTGAGAGCTTAGGCAGATAGAATGCGGCAAAGTCTCCGGATGAAAGTCTTGTAGCAGTGCTCTGACCGTCAGGTCCAAGGAACCGGACGTCCGGATCATGCATTATATACTGTTTCATACGCGGAAGATCAGCAATATTAACTTCTCCGCTTCCGTCAACATCGGCGCACTGAAGCTGCTGTACGGTAAATGAACAGTCTCCGAGTAAAAAGAGTGAAAGATAGGAAAGATCTGTCAGATCAACTACTCCGTTGCCGTTGATGTCTCCGTAGATAATTTCAGTTTCTTCAGCTGCTGCTGAACAGATCAGACCAGCTGAACATACAAGGGCGATAATGCCGGATAAAATTTTTTTCATGAATTAACCTCCAATAAAACTTATATTATTTATGATCTCTTTAAAAGATGATGGCTTGGCATCATCTTTTAAAGTCATATCAAACTCAGGAAAGAAATATCTGTTCCATGATCCCGAACCATTCACGTACCCAGTATGTAGGCAAAAGATAGGACGGTGTTGATGCTGAGACACTGTCAGTGGAAAGACCGAGTTTCCCGGCGATCATTGACGCTCTGAACTGATGGAAGGAATCAGTAACAAGTACTATGTCGGAGCCGAGACCGTTCTGTTCAAGAAGCTCCTTTGAATATTTCAGATTTTCTGCGGTATCAGTTGACTTGTCTTCCATTATGATCTTTGACGGATCGATCCCCTGATTTAAAAGCCATTGTTTCATGCATTCTGCTTCAGATATCTCTTCATCAGGTCCCTTTCCGCCGGAAACAATTGCAACGGCATCAGGATATTCGGAAAGGTATTCGTATGCAGCGCTGAGACGTCTGCTGAGCATAAGGCTCGGTGCTCCGTCTCTGACCTTGCAGCCCAGAACGACGGCGGGTTTTGCCTCGTGCGGCCTGTCATATATTTTTTTTACCATAAGTACAGAAAAGACGGCAGCTGTGACAAATCCTGCAGCAATAAAAACAGTCAGTACTATTGATGCTGTTCTGGCAGGTCCTTTTGAACAGATCTTGCAAAGCCGGTCGTTAAAGGCAAAAAATATAAACAAAACAAAGCAAATGATCAGTCCGAAAATATTTCCCAGATTGACGATGCGGACACTCAGAGGAGCAAGAAAACATGCAGCTCCTGCAAGGCACAGGAGTGCTCCTGCAATTTTTATTAAATTACTGCTTATATGGATCATACGGTTAAATATATTCCTTTAAAGCCTGCGCCAGCTGGTCAGGACAGGATGTACCCTTTCCGCCGCAGTCAATGTTTTCAAGTCTTTTTATGATCTCCTCAGCCTTCATGCCTTCTGTCAGAGCGGCAAGTCCGAGATGGTTTCCGGGACATCCTCCTGTGATAACGACGTTTCTTACTATTCCGTCCTCAAGATCAAATGATATGTTTTTTGCACATATTCCTTTCGGAGTGTAGTTTACTTTCATGATTATTCTCCTTTTCAAGTTTTAATAAAATATTGATAAAATAATATTAACATTATCAACGTAAAAAGTCAAATAACGATAATTGTTAAATGGAAAGGAAAAATGTCAGATGATGATAAAAATGCATTATTTATTCCATGAACTTGCAAAAAATAAATTTGCATGTTGTATTATTATATATTAATTCCTTTTGAAATAATGCGTATTTTGTACATTTGCACATTTATTTTTTATGTATATAAAATAGTGTTGAATTTTAAAATGAATTATGATATAATAAATCTTGATTTTGGGTTTTTTTTAGATGGCGTTATGTTTATTTAATTATTTTGGAGGAATAACAATGGATGAAAATGTAAAAAACGGCAGCAAAATAACTATTCTTGGTGCCGGAAATGTTGGTGCTTCAATTGCTTATACTTTTGCAGTTGCAGGTACATGTTCCGATATCGTTCTTGTTGATATCAACAAGGATAAGGCAGCAGGTGAAGCCATGGATATTCGCCAGGGTGTTTCTTTCAGCGAAGACATCACTATAACAGACGGAGAATACGAGGATGCTCGTGATTCCGATATCGTAATAGTAACGCTCGGTCGTGCAAGAAAACCTGGTCAGACCAGACTTGATCTCGCTCAGGGAAATGTTGATATTATTAAAAGCGTTATGCCTCAGGTAGCAAAGGTTGCTCCGGATGCAGTGTATGTTGTTGTCAGCAATCCTGTCGATATTCTTACATATGCAATTCTCAAGTGTACAGATCTTAAGCCTTCACAGGTTATCGGTTCAGGTACACTTCTCGATACATCAAGACTTCGTTCATGTCTTGCCGATCACGTTCACCTCAGCCCACAGAGCGTTCATGCTTATGTTCTTGGTGAGCATGGTGACACATCAGTAATTCCGTGGTCACTTACAAACATTGCCGGTATGGAAATGTCAGAATACTGCACAAATGTATGTGTAAACCACAATGCATGCGGAAAAGCTGATATCAATCTTATAGAAGAAAACGTTCGTACAGCAGGTGCTGAAGTTATCAAGAGAAAAGGTGCAACATTCTATGCAATTGCTCTTACTGTAAACAAAATCTGTGAGACTATCCTCAGAGATACTCACTCTATTCTTACTGTATCAGCTCTTGTAAACGGAAGATACGGAATCGATAATGTCTGCCTCAGCCTTCCTTACGTAGTTGGCGGAAACGGAATCGAAAGGGAGATCACTCCGGTTCTTCTTCCTGATGAGGAAAAACAGCTTCAGGCAAGTGCTGCAGCACTCAGATCAGTAATTGACGGTATCAATTTTGATTAATTAATTAATATATATAACTGAAAGGATGTTAAATAATGAATTACGCAGAAGAATCTTTAAAAAAGCATTATGATTGGAAAGGTAAAGTTGAAGTAATCTGCCGTGCTCCTCTTGAAACACGTGAAGATCTCTCACTTGCATATACTCCGGGTGTAGCTCAGCCATGTCTTGAGATCCAGAAAAATGTAGATCTCAGCTATGATCTTACTCGTCGTTCAAACCTTGTTGCTGTTGTTACAGACGGTACAGCAGTTCTCGGCTTAGGCGATATCGGTCCTGAAGCAGGTATGCCTGTTATGGAAGGTAAATGTGCACTTTTCAAAGCTTTTGGTGATGTTGATGCTATTCCGCTTTGCGTTCGTTCAAAGGAAGTAGACGACATCGTAAATACAGTAAGACTTCTTGCCGGTTCATTTGGCGGCGTAAACCTTGAAGATATTTCTGCTCCAAGATGTTTTGAAATTGAAAGAAAACTCAAGGAATGCTGCGACATCCCGATTTTCCATGATGGTCAGCACGGTACAGCAGTAGTAACACTTGCTGCTATGCTTAACGCTCTCAAGGTTGTAAACAAGAAGATCGACGAGATCAGAGTTGTAACAAGCGGTGCAGGTGCTGCCGGAATCGCTATCATCAAGCTCCTTATTTCAATGGGACTCAAAGACGTTGTTCTTTGTGACAGAAAGGGTGCTATCTACGAAGGACGTGAAGGACTCAATCCTGAGAAGGAAGAAATGGCTAAGATCACAAACAAGCAGATGAGAAAAGGCTCACTTGCTGATGTTATCAAGGGCGCAGACGTATTTATCGGCGTTTCTTCACCTGGATGTGTTACACCTGAAATGGTTAAGAGCATGGCTAAGGATCCTATCATTTTCCCAATGGCTAACCCAACTCCTGAGATCATGCCTGACCTTGCAAAGGAATCAGGTGCAGCTGTTGTAGGTACAGGAAGATCAGACTTCCCGAACCAGATCAACAACGTTCTTGCTTTCCCTGGTATCTTCAGAGGTGCTCTTGATGTTCGTGCAAGCGATATCAACGATGAAATGAAGATCGCTGCTGCAAAGGCTATTGCTTCATTTGTTACAGATGACAAGCTTTCAGCTGACTACATCATCCCAAGTGCTCTTGACAAGACAGTAGCACAGGCTGTTGCAAAGGCAGTTGCAGAAGCTGCTCGTCAGACAGGCGTAGCTCGTATCTGATAGAGATCAGTTATTTAAGATAAATAAATCAATAAAGCCAACCCGAACGGGTTGGCTTTATTTAATGTTATTATTTATTAATTTGTTTATCCTACCTTTGTTTCAGCGCCTCTTTTGTTTGAAAGCCTGATTATTCTGTCAAAGTTTTCCTTGGTAGTCAGATTGCTTCCAAGATATGTAGGCTGTGCATTGTAAAGACCATGAAAATCAGAACCGCCGGTCACTATGAGATTATATTTTTCTGCGATTTCGCGAAGTCTTTTTCTGTCTTCCTCGTTGGCTGTGTAGTGATCTACTTCAACGCCGTCGATCTTGCCGTTCTGTGCAAGCTCTTCAAGCAGGTCGACGCTGTCATACTGCATCGGATGAGCCATTACTGCAACGCCTCTTGCTGAGCGGATAAGTTCAAGAACAAATTTTACATCCGGATATTCACGTTCTACAAGACATGTTCCGTTATTCAGGTTGAAGAGTGTATCGTTGAGCTGTCCGTAAAATTCAAGTGCATACCCGTATTCGATAAGTGATCTCATTATATGCTGTTTGAAAATGCTTTTGCTTCCCGTTGCGTGCTTCAGTACGCTTTCTTCTGTGATAGGGTAAAGCTTCATTACGTTTTCTATCATTTCCTTTGAGCACATTTTTCTTATTTCACAGCATTTGAGACAGAGACCCTCGAGTCTGTCAGGCTTTTTAGGAGCGTAGCACAAAATATGCACCTTCCGGTTTCTCTCCTTGTCCCAGGCGGACATTTCAACGCCCTGAACAATTTTTACTCCATATCTGTCACCAAGTATGTTGGCTCTTGAAAAAGAAGCAAGTGTATCGTGATCGGTTATAGACAGAAAATCAATTCCTGTTCTTTTTGCCTGCATGATAATTTCTTCTATTCCGAGAGAGCCGTCTGACAAAGATGTATGGCAGTGTAAGTCAATCTTCATTGGTATTCATTCCTTTCGGTTTTGCTTATATATTATGTAATTACTAAATATCTAATTTGCAAGCGCCATATTTGATATTAATGTTCTAATTATACCATAAACTGAGCTTTTTTGCAAGCACTTTTTGTGCATTTTTTAATGAAAGGTTTCATATTGTGACCGATGGCCTGCCGAAATCATATATATTAAAAAATATCACTTTGAAAAATGTCACAATATGGTATATTACATTGTAAAAAATGGAATTTTTATCAAAAAATATATTGACATGTTCGGTCGTATACTGTATAATCATAAATGAAAATAACGATGGAGTGCCAAAAATGCTGTATATATTATATATTAATTTTGATGACAAAATTAAAGAATATGTTCTTCCTTTAAATGAGAACGGGCATTATCTGCTTGATGTTTCTGTGTGCGCAGGAAGAAAATGCAGTCTGCTTCTTGACAAAACCTCAGGAAAGTGGCGTATCAGATCAAATGATTACACTATTCTGGAAAAATCTGATGAAACCGGCATAATGCTTGAAGATAATATGACTCTGAGTGCGTATATCAAAAAGACAACGGTCAGATTTGCTATCCTTGTCAGGATCATGTCTGAAGAAAACGCCATATTCGGAAAATATCTGTTAAAAAACAAAATAATTGCCGGAAGCAGTGTCGGTTCGGATATTTTAATTGATAATGAACTGATAAGTCACAGACATTTTTATATAGAAAAAAAAGGAAGAAAGTATTTGCTGACTGACCAGAGTCTTAACGGCACCTGGCTAAACGGCAAAAAAATAGAAAAAGGAAATCCGGTCGAATTAAACAGATTTGATTCTGTATATATTCCGGGTACAACAATTATTTTTCTGGGAAATATCTGTGCATTCAGAAAGCTGAACAATATTTCCACCGCACTTGAACCGGCAGATGATATATTTTCAAAAAACACAGAGCCGGCAGAATATGATGAAGATCAATATTTTAAGGCACCGGCTGCATTGCCTTCGCCTGTGATGCTTGACGTACAGGTGCAAACCGTAAATATTGAAAACAGGAAGCAAAAAGATATGATGCAGATATCGATGACTGCACTTATCTCCTCATCAGTGCTTACAGCAGCATATTCCTTCTCACATGAAAAAAGCTGCAGCAGTACAGAGCTGGGTCTTGCTTTTGTCACTTTGACAGCGGTTATGTCAGCTTCCATGGTTATGCTAAGAAGTCTTCACAGAAGAAGAATACTTAAAAATACCGAAAACCGCATATCCGATGAAAAAATACAGGAGCTTGTTTCAAAGGAACAGAAAATAAACGAAGTTCAGAATCAGTTCAGAGAATATCTTTGGGACAGATACTATACTCAGGAATCCGTGTTATCACACGTTTCTTTAAAAAGCAGCGAAATATGGCGCATAAAACCTGATGAAGATGACTTTTTGAAAATCTGCATAGGAAAAACATGCGGAGATTTCAGGAAAATGATGGAGCTTCCTGAAAATCCCTGCACTGAAACAAATGTACTGTATGACAGATATTCAAAAATAACCGATGTTCCGATGCTTCTGGATCTGAAAAATGAAAAAGTCATAGGACTGTACGGGGAACAAAAAAATACAGCAGGTCTGTTAAGAAGCATAGTGCTCAGAACTACATTCAGCTTCAGCAGTTCTGCAGTCAGAGTTATTCTGTTCGCCACTGAGACTCAAAGAGAAAGCTTTGACTTTTTCAGGTGGCTTCCGCACGCTTTTCAGGGAGTAAACTCCCAGCGCCTTATTTCTTTTGATGAAAAATCCCGTAAAAACGTTTTGTTTTTCCTTGTCAGCGAATTAAGCATGCGACTGGAAAAACTAAGAGAAGATAAAAATATCACTTTTGCACCTCATCTGATCGTGTTCTGTACAAATGATGAGATATTCAGAAATGAAGCCGTTGAGAAATATCTCAGTCTTGAAGAAGATCTCGGAGTTACTTTTGTTACTGTATATGAGGACAGGACAAGGATACCGCATAACTGCAGAATCAGGATATCATGTGATGACGGTATTACTGTAAGAAACACAGGCAGAACCGAACAGATAAAAGCAGAGCTTGAAAGTGTGCCTGCTGATACGGCCGAATGGTTTTCAAGACGTCTTCTTGAGCTTGGAGATTCATTTTTACGAAACGGAACGCTGCCTGACGGATTAAGCTTCTATGAATGCTGCGGAGTTTCTTCAGCAGATGATTTTGAGATCCTGGAAAACTACCGTTCCTTCAGTACTGCTGATGAAATAAAGGCCTGTATCGGTGTCCGCAGCAGCGGTGAAAAGTTTATTCTTGATCTTCATGAAAAAAAACACGGTCCTCACGGACTTGTAGCCGGAACGACAGGCTCAGGAAAATCTGAAATTCTCAGAACGTTGGTCCTTTCTCTTGCACTTAGATACACTCCTGATGAACTGACATTTGTATTTATAGATTATAAAGGCGGAGGAATGGCAGATGTATTTGAAAATCTCAGCCATACAGCCGGTATCGTCACAAATCTCACCGATTCTCTGGAAAACGGAATAAATCTTGCAAGAAGAGCGGTCATTTCCTTAAAAAGTGAGATCACAAGAAGACAGAAAATATTCAGGGAGCAGAAGATAAGCAGCGCAGATACGTATATAAGATTATTTAAAGAGGGTAAGGTCAAAGAGCCTCTGCCGCACATAATCATCATAGTGGATGAATTTGCTGAGCTCAAATCAGAGCAGCCGGAATTCATCAGCCAGCTGATAAGTATCTCAAGAATAGGAAGAAGCCTTGGAATGCATCTTATCCTTGCGACTCAGAAGCCTGCAGGAGTAATTGACGATGAGATCTGGGGAAATGCAAGATTCAGGCTGTGTCTTAAGGTACAGGATAAGACAGACAGCATAGAAATGCTCAGACGTCCTGAGGCTCAGACACTTACAGCGACAGGACGTGCGTATGTTCAGATTGGAAACAACGAGATCTTTGATATGATCCAGACAGGGTATACCGGAGCACCTGACGTTCAGAGCAGTACCCGGAGTGCTGTTATGATAGATGACGAGGGACAGCCTGCAGTAGTAAGATTTTCCGCAGATACTGATAAAAAAAGCGAAAGTCAGCTCGGTGTTCTTTTAAGGAAAATATCAGATGTCTGTGAAAAGAACAATATCAGAAAAGCAGGCAGACTGTGGCTCCCTCCTTTAAAGAGAGTTATAGAGTATGACGAAATACGAAGCATCGTTCCGGATAAATCCGGAACGGAAATCTCACTTACCGCAGGTATGCTGGATGATCCTGAAAATCAGAAGGAAATGCCGTATGAGCTCGTTCTTTCTGAAACCGGTAATATTTTGACGGCAGGTGATGCCGGAAGCGGAAAGACAACGTTTATGCAGACTCTTGTATTTTCAGCTTCAGAAAAATATGCGTCTGACAGGCTGATGATCAGTGTTTTTGATTTTTCAGGAGGACTGTATGAAGTGTTCGGCAAGCTTCCGCACTGCTCTGATATTTACTCATGTCCGGACGAATATGTAATGTCTTCTTTCCTTGAGAAGACAAAAAAGGAAATTGACATCAGAAAACACAGATTCTCTGAGCTTGGCACATTTGATTTCAGGGAATATCTTGAGACGGAACAGATATTTAAGACATGGATCGTCTTTTTCGACGGCTATTATAATTTTAAGGAAGCATTTTCCGACCTGGAGGACGAATTTTCAAATATAGTCAGGGAATGTACAAAATACGGAATATACTTTATTGTGTCTGTAAGACAGCTTGCTGACATGAAATTCAGAACGAGACAGAATTTCAGTACATGCATACCCTTCAGACTGAGCGACAGGACGGAATATACTGAACTCTTCGGTGTCGGGGCTGAATATGATATTTCGAAGATACCGGGAAGAGCACCGGTAAAATACTTGGGAAAGATACTTGAATTTCAAAGTGCGGTTTGTTTTTGCGGGACCGGACGTGAAAAAAATGAATATCTTTCTGCATTTTTTGATAAAAAATATGCCTGTGCGGACAGAGAAAAACATGTAAGCGACGCAGCTGCATCAGGACAGGAGACCTTTTGCAAACTGTACAGAGCATCGGAGAGAGCAGCCTTTGAAACAGAAATACATGACAGGGCAGGGTGCGGTGAAACCATTATTTACTGGTCAGGCACATCCGGAAAAATAAAAAAAGAATATCAGAAAACATATTACGGAACACAGGGAATATTTGAACTGCTTCTTGAGCTTAAGGATGAGTTCAGAAAAAGACTGGAAGAAAAGAGGAACCGTGGAATATGTTCAGCCGGAAAAATGACCGTTGCGATCGATGACTTCGAAGATTTTCTGAAAAGAGTATATTCAGAAAATGAAGAAGAGGACATGGCATCTGCGGCGGAAATGTACTTTAAAAAAGGGAGCGGATTGAACATTTATTTTACAGCTTATGACAAAAACGAAAACAGCTGTTCACAGCAAAAAGCATACAGATATTTTATTTCTTATACATCAGGAGAATGATATGCTAAGTTTATTTGTTTACAATAAAGACCGAAAAAAAGCAGAGCTTCTTAATAACAGGTGTACCGGTTACGCTGAGATGACAGGAAAAAGAATAGGAGATAACAAATATTTCTCTGAATCCTCTGAAATATGTTCATTCCTTCAGTCCTATGACAAAAGGTCAGTGTTTTTTCTGAGAAAGGATATAAAGCTCAGACCCATAGCAGAGCAGATAAGAAACGCCGGTGATTCGTCATATATTGTTCTTCTTATCGGTTCTCCGGAAGAAATGTTTGATGTTTCCGCTCCGTGGATAAGACCTTCCGGGATCATGCCCGAGGAACCCGTGGATGAGCATCTTGACAGAATAATGGATGAAATATGGATCGACAGTCAGAGAAACAATGAGGAAAAAAATGAAGAGAGCTTCAGATTTAAGCTCCATGGAATGGATTATGCCGTGCCATTTTCAAAAATAATATATATTGATGTTCAGATGAAAAAAATAACGGTCCATACCAAAACACAGGAATATACATATTACGGAACGATGGAGAGCATAATCGGTGATATCCCGGATTTTTTCATGAGAATACACAGGAGCACGGTCGTGAACAAATTTTTTGTTAAAAATATTTATCACAGAGACAAGGCTGTACAGCTTTCAGACGGAACGATGCTCTATTATTCCAGATCGTATTATACTGATATTAAGGAAAATTTCAAAAATTCACTTAAGGAGAGCTTTTTCTGATGGCTATTTCATACAGATTAAAAACGAAGGAACTTATTTTCTTTCTGGACATATTTGGCGATCCGGGTTCGCTTTTTCAGGGATTTGGACATATTTACATAGACAGGAAAGAATACACTGTGATCGCTGAAGAACTGAACAGAAAGGGCATGATAACTTTTTCGGGAAAAAACGTATTTGTCGAAAGAGGCATATCCGTTATTATGAAAAATATCTATGCCGCAGATACAGTGTTTGCTGATTCCGGGCTTGAACGCTGGGCATACTGTACGGAAAACATGATCTCAGTTGTTCGCCTCAGCCGCAATTGTCCGGGCGAATATCTTGTTGAACCGTATTTTAAGATATCTGAGCTGTTTGAGGATATTGCGGATGAAGCAGGAAATTCGAAAGTTATGGATTTTTACAAAGGAATAGAAGGAGCATTTGATACAAAAAGCTCCAGAGAGATCCTGGAGGAAAAATATGAACTACTCAGATAAAATACCGGTCAGGGTGATTTTCCCGGCCCTTTCCGAAAAGTATGATTTTCTGATAAGCGCTGAGCTTACGGTGTCACAGGCTATTAGAGAAATAACAAGAGAAATATCCGACCATGAAAAAAATGATTCTCTTTTTAATGATATTTCACTTTACCGTTTGTTTACCGAAAATTCGGATCATGCACTTGATGAAAATACTGCGTTGAAAGAATACGGCATAGTAAGCGGAAGCCGAATTATGCTTATTTAAAAGAAAAAGAGGGAATAAAGATGAAAGAGGATCTTAAAAAAAGTGCTCATATGCTTGAGGAATGCAGTGCGAAAGTAAAAAAAACAACAGGCAGGCTGTCAGACGGATGGAGTTCATATTCCGGAGAAATATTTGAAATGAAAGCTGAAAAGATCTGTTCCGAGCTTCAGGATATAGCAGCCGAGCTTCTGAAAATATCAGCGTCGGAGGAAAATCAAAAATGAATATAGATGTAAGACCCGATTCTCTGACAGAAGCAGCTGCGCTCTTTGAAAGACTGAGTGCGGAGTGGAGAGAAGCAGCTGAAGAAATCAGGAAAATTACCAATGAAAACAGCACAGGCAGCTTCAGACTGACAGACTGTTCAGAGCTGATAAAAGAGTATGCAGGACTGTTAGGTGAGATAGCGGAAAAATATGAAACAAACGAGAAAAAAATCTCTATGATAAGCGGTGATGTGATATGACAGACAACAAATATCAGCTGTTGGTCTCAAAATATGAAAAGCTTGAGAATATACTGAACAGACTTTGTGAGGAAAATGAGAGGCTGTCGGATGATTTTTTTTCTTCAAACGGAAAAATGCTGACAGGCTCGATCGATGAATCCATTCACTTTATGAGAAAAATATTAAATGACCACAAAAATCATTATTTGTCAGAATATGAAAATGACGATGAGGATTTTTTATCATTTCTGAAAAATGAGGACTCAGAGCTATGAAAAATATTTATGTCGATCTTGAAGAGATAACAGAATGTTCTTCTGATTTTGCCGGAACAGCACAGACTCTGCGTGAGATCATCAAAAAGCTTAAATCATCGGCAGAGTCTTCCGGCAGCAAAAAACGTGAAATGACGGAAGAACTTATAAAGAAGCTGGAAAAAAAGGCTGATGAGCTTGAGTGCTTGTCAGTGAACATAAAAAAAGCAGCTGATGAATACCTTCAGAATGAAGAGGATACAGCTGTTATCATTCGAAAAAAACTGTTTTTAAATACAGATAAAATATTGGGATCATCATTTATCATCGAGCGTGATGCAAAGCCGTCTGAAAGTGCTGTTCTTTTTTCTCATCTTCTGGACCATAGTCCGATGATGGAGGAAATGATGATAAAAGATGCTCAAAGAAAGCCGGAACTGAAATGAAAAAGCATGCTGTTATGATCTTGTTCACCATTCTGCTGAGTTTTTCAGGTGTAAAGCAGGTTTCTGCAGGTGAGATAGTTTATTCTGATGTAAAAGACAACAGGATAAACACATTTGCAGAGCTGCCCGGTGGTGAAATAACCAAAGAAAAATTACTTATAGACGAGAAAAACACTGAAGTCGTTCTGTTTTCTGATTCGCCTTCGATAAATACTGTATTTTTGACTGACCGTTCAGCTGTTACGAAAGATATACATGATGATTACTGCAAAATGATCAGAAGTATTCTTGAAGCATATGAGGAAAATGACAGATACTGTTTTATTTCGTTTGCTGATGAGATAATTAAGGATGCAGATTTTACAGGAAAACAGCTTGATATCCTTAATGCAGCGGAAAAACTGGAATATTCGGAAAGCTCCATGCAGCTGACCAATCCTGTATGTTATTCTGAAAATTTGTTTGACAATTCAGGAGAAAGCTTTTGCAGGATCATTCTTTTTACTAAAACAGACAGGCTGAAAAGCATTGAACTTTCGGAAAAATACAAATATCCTTTGTATACAGTTCTGCTTGACGAAAGCAGCGATGAGCCTGACACATCAGGATTTGAAAATTCCGGATTCATGTTCAGATATTTCAGATGTACGGGGAAAACCGATCCTGAAAGTATAGCAGAGCTTATAAAGAAAAGCAGCAGAGTCTGCAGGGTAAATGCCATTATCCCGGATGAATTTCTAAGATTTGATTCCGACAGAAATGTTGTTCTTGAGCTGAAAACCGCGGACTCTGATTATTCATTTTCAAAAGATGTCAGACTTCTTGCATATGACGGGATGAATAACAATGATGACGATGAAAGTATTAAAATAATAATCGCACTGTCAGGAATAATTCTGATAGTTGCCGGGGCATCGGCGGCTGTAGTTTTTTCGTTTAAAAAAAGAAAGAATAATACAGGTTCAGATACCGTTTATGCTGCAGGAACGGCATTTATCCATCTGAAAAAAGGAAGAGGCACACTTGTTTCTGAAACAGGCACAAAGATGCTGTTTGAAAACCCGGGTGAATACAGGATCGTACTGTCCGGAAGAGGCGATAACAACAGAAATATCGTTCTTGTTTCTTCAAGGGAAACAGTGATCGGAAGAAATCAGTACCAGTCTGATGAGATAATTTATGATGAAAGAAGTGTTTCACAGAAGCACTGCAGGATCTATACGAGAGAGAACAGAGTGTTTGTCGAGGATCTTAATTCCTTAAATCACACATTTGTAGACGGCGTTGAAATAAAAGATGAGGCTGAGCTTACAACAGGTTCTGTTCTGAAGATCGGCAGACTTGAATTTGATGTAAGGATAATTTACGGCAGATAAAGAAATTCTGATGCCGTTTTATCCTGCTGCTTCTTTTTAATCTTTTTCTAATAAACCTTATATCAGGATTTAAGACACGTATGATATGATATATGATAGAAAAACTGTTATTTGCTATGGAAAAGAGGTTATGCCTGTGGATAGAAACGAAATGATAGACAGATTAAGAGAAAAAGCAGATCTCAGCCATGAAGACGCTTATAATGTTCTGGAAAGCGTAAACTGGAATTTTCTTGATGCCGTTGCTGCTCTTGAAAAAGAGGGAATAATAAAAGAAGAATCGAATGTAATTTATTCAACCAAACGTGAGGAATCGTTTGATGACAGAAAGATAAATTCCGGTGAAGAACAGTCAAAATTTGAAAAGGTCTGCAAAGCTGTCACCGGGATGCTTGAAAAAGGAGTAAGAAACAACCTGCACATTAGAAAAAACAGTCTGGAAATAGTAAATATCCCGATCATAATCCTTGTTATCTTTCTGTGTGCTGCTCCTGTAGTTGTGATCGTAATGCTGATCTGCGCCTTTTTCTGCGGCTGCAGCTTCAGTTTTTCAGGAGAAGATCTTGGAAAGGATAAGTTTAACAGCTTCCTGGAGAAAATACAGTCTCCGTCAAACGAAGATAAAAATGAATGATGACAATACGATGATAAAAACTTGTTAAAGGAGAATAACATGACTGTTTTAATAGTTGAAGATGAAGAAAAGCTGGCGCGTTTTATAGAACTTGAACTGATACATGAAGGTTATGAAGTTCAGAAGGCTTTTGACGGACGAGAAGGTCTGAGTATTGCAGAGAAAAGCTCGCCCGATCTTATTCTTCTTGATATCATGCTTCCCGGTATAAACGGAATAGAGGTCCTCAGAAGGATAAGAAAAACAAGCAAAGTTCCGGTTATCCTTCTGACTGCGCGTGATTCTGTAAATGACAAGGTATCAGGACTTGATATGGGTGCGGATGACTATATCACCAAGCCGTTTGAGATAGAGGAGCTTCTTGCGAGAATAAGAGCAGCTTTCAGAAAAAAAGCTTCTGTGGCATCTCCGGAAAAGAAAAGCAATGAACTGAGTGCGGGAAACCTTACACTTGATCCTCACGCTCATATCGTAAAGTACGGAAATGATATTATAGAGCTGACAAACAAGGAATTCAATCTCCTGCAAAAGCTCATGGAAAATAAATCTGTCGTTCTTTCAAGAGAAAAGCTTCTTGAGACTGTATGGGGATTTGATTATTTCGGTGAGACAAATATTGTTGATGTGTATATTCGCTATATCAGGAGCAAAATAGACGATGTGTACAACGATAAAATCATAAATACCGTCAGAGGCGTCGGATATGTTATAAGGAAATAATAACATGGTTGATAAAAAGAGCAGAAAAATGAAGCATATCGGAATGAGATCAATAGCACAGAAAATATCACTTCACTGGAATATTAAGCAAATGGTGGATTTTTTGTTTCTTGATCTTGTTTTTACGATCGGAAAAATCTATCTCTGGATGGTTTTTACCGAGGCAAGTGTCTTCAATAAAAAACTGTTTTCATTGTCAAATCTGTTTGTAGATGGAAAATTTACATATGAAAAGACAAAGGATATAGAGCAGTTTTTCAGCAAGATATTTTATGTGATCCCCGGTCATGAGGAAAAGATATTTGCAGGAAACATGGTAGGTGAGACTTTTATTTTACTGCTTATCCTGCTGCTGTTTGAAATAATGGTAACTCTGAACGGATTTGCAAAAGGCGGAAAAACCGTCAGAGACAAGCTGTCACCGCTTAACCAGCTTGCCGTGACGACAAAGATGATAAGTGAATCGGAATTTGAAGCAGACATGTTTTCAGATCTTGAAAAAGCTCTTGATGAGATAGATACGGACAAGGCTGATGATATCTCCACGGGAAATACGGAGCTGGAGGGACTTGAAACTGCGATAAACAGTCTTATCAGACGAATGAAAAAAGCATATGAACAGCAGGCACGCTTTGTTTCGGATGCCTCACATGAGCTCAGAACGCCTCTTTCAGTGATCACAGGATACACAAACATGCTTGACCGATGGGGAAAGGATGATCCTAAGATCCTTGAGGAATCGATAAATGCGATCAAATCTGAATCAGAGGGAATGAGCAGACTTATAGAGCAGCTGCTTTTCCTTGCAAGAGGCGATAATGGAAAAACACAGCTGAAGATGGAAAAGATCGATCTGAATGAAATGATGAAGGCGATCTATGATGAATATGTCATGGTTGACAGTACTCACAGATTTGTGTTCAGAGAGGACTGTAAAGTCGAGATATACGGTGACTATGATCTGATCAAGCAGACAGCGAGGATCCTGACTGACAATGCCGTTAAGTATACACCTGAAAAGGGTGAGATAATTTTTTCCGTCAAAAATGATGACGGTGTTCCTGCGTTTGAAGTACAGGATTCGGGAATAGGCATCAAAAGTGAAGATATTCCGAAGGTATTTGAAAGATTTTTCAGAGCGGATGATGCAAGAAACAGAAAAACAGGCGGAACAGGGCTTGGTCTTTCTATAGCAAAATGGATCGTTGACAAACACGACGGTTATTTTAAGATAACGAGCTTTGAAAATATCGGAACAAAGTTTGCAGTCTATTTTCCTGAGATAAAGTCTCCTGATGAAAATAAGCAGGACATTTGATTTTTTTCATTGTAAATATTTGTTGTATATGCTATAATTGTAGAAGAAGAAAAGATCAAAGGAAATACTGATCCATTCAAAGATCAGTGTTTTTAAAACAGTCAGGATCATGATCATACATAAAACATGATTTCTGGTTTTCGGAGGATGGATATTAAATGAGATCATTTGGAAAAATAGTATCAGTTTTTGTTCTTGCAGGTCTGCTCATGTGTTCCACATCATGCAGATCAGATAATAATAATAAAAATAATACCGTTGTTGACGATAAAAAAACATCATCAGAAGCTTCCGACGGTAATATAAACGTCGGACAGCCTGCAGATGCAGTGGTTACAGTCGAAGAGGTACCATATGACTATATTTCAGCGTACAAGGGTTATCTGGACGGATCCGATCAGGGCAGTGAGCTGAAATATTATCTTTATGACATAAAAAAGAACAACGTAAAGGACGGTATCAGAGAACTGTTCCTTGAAAAGATCGAAGACGAAAAGAAACAGATCGATGTCTATACTATAGACGAAAAAACCGGTGAGGTTTCTCTGTGCGGAACTATTAAGGGTTCAGACGAAGGAGATCTTTCAGTAAAGGAAAGTGAAGTATATTTCAACAACAACTTCAAAACCGTAAGAACCGTTACTCATATTACGATCGATGATAACGGTAAGGTAGTAGACGGACTTTATTCACAGTATCTCGATGAAAACTATACACCGCTCGGAAAGCTTCTTGAAGGCTGCAATGTAGCTTCAGATGAACTTCTGAAAAAGTATTCCGAATAAAAATTGTTCTTACAGACTGAACCGGAACATAATGATCATTCACGTCAAAGCTGCGCTCCTGCACAGTTTTGGCGTGATTTTTTTGGTTAAAACAGTGCGGTGTGATTTTTGCATTGCCCCTGAGTTTACAGCAGAACTTTAAAACCTGATGCAAAAAAACAGCAGCCTGCACAAATGATGCAGACTGCTGTTGATCATTACATAGATTATTTTTTTGTTTTTTCACTGTCTGACATCGGTCAGGTCAAAATGTCAGTGCAAATACCGGACAAAGATCCGTAAAATCACCATCCGAGTACCTTGTCATAAAGCTGTTCGTATTTTTTCGCTGAACTTTCCCATGAGAAATTTGCTTTCATGCCTCTTTCAACTATTGCGTTCCAGCCCTGACGGAAATCGTAGTAGACGTGCTTTGCATAGTTTATGATGCCGAGCATTTCGTCTGCGTTGTAGTTCGCAAATGAGAAGCCTGTTCCGGTGTTGTAGTATTCGTTGTAAGGTTCTACACTGTCTTTGAGACCTCCGGTTTCTCTTACTATCGGAACTGTGCCGTATTTTAATGAGATGAGCTGTGTCAGACCGCATGGTTCAAACCTTGAAGGCATAAGCATGACATCTGCGGCAGCATAAATTTTGTGAGCTCTGTTTTCTGAAAAGAAAATATTTGCCGAAACCTTGTTCGGATACTGCTCCTGATAGCTTCTGAATGTGTTTTCATAGCGCTGTTCTCCTGTTCCGAGGACAACGAGCTGTGTGTTGCTGTCAAGGATCTTGTCGAGTACCCAGTTGATGAGGTCGAGACCCTTCTGGTCTGTAAGTCTTGAGATGATACCGATCATAAATTTGTCTCTGTCGACCGGGAGACCAAGCTCTCTCTGAAGCTCCTGTTTGTTTGCGAGTTTTCCGAGCTCAAAGCTTGCAGGAGTATAGTTTTTGTATATTTCCCTGTCTTTTTCAGGGTCATATATATCATAGTCTATTCCGTTTATTATTCCGCAAAGTGAGTTGTTTCTGGCTCTTAAAAGACCGTCGAGTCCTTCACCGTAGTAGTCGTTCTGAATTTCGTTTGCATATGTTTCACTTACGGTCGTGATATAGTCAGCATAAACAAGTCCGCCCTTGAGCATGTTTGCATCCTTGTTGAATTCAAGCTTGTCAGGAGTAAACATGTAGCTCGGGAGATCGGTGTTGTATTCGAAGGTTTTGATGTCCCATATTCCCTGAAAACGAAGATTGTGAATGGTCATGATCGTTTTTGTTCCGAAGTAGAACGGATTTTCCGCGTATATCGTTTTCAGAAATACAGGGATGAGACCGGTCTGCCAGTCGTGGCAGTGGATAATATCCGGCTTGAAATTTATAACAGGCATAATGGCCAATACAGCTTTGCAGAAAAATGTAAATCTTTCTATATCAAATTTTGCATCGGTATAAGGACGGTCTCCTCCGAAATAATATTCGTTGTCAACGAAATAATATGTGATGCCGTCTATTTCATATTTCATTATTCCAACATGAAAATTTCCCTTTCGTTTCCCGAAGTCCATGTAAAAATGATGAATATACTGAAAGCTGTTTCTGTATTCCTGCGGAATGCAGGTATAATAAGGGAGAATAACAGCAGCTTCATATTTTGATTTGTCAAATGTTTTTGGAAGAGTTCCTGCAACATCAGCGAGTCCTCCTGTCTTGACAAATGGAACGCATTCGGATGCTGCGAAAAGAATTTTTTTCATACGTTTCTGGTCCTTTCGTAAATATGCTGTATTCATGCAAAAAAGTAAATAAAAGTTACAATTGGATATTATATATACATTTCTATTGTAGCATATTATAAAAAAAATAACAATATATATTGTATAAAATATGTGCTTTTTTTTATGTTAAAAACATAGAAAATATTTTTCGCGTGTGCTATAATATTACATATCCGGGAAAACCGAGGTGATTTTTTTGAAAAAAACTTTGAAGCTTTTGAAAAAAAATTTCTTTGTCATTCTCATGCTGGAATTCATCATAAAGATGACCGCATGGGCATTTATTCTTCCTTTGGGTATCAGGGCTTTGAACAAGATCCTGGACAGTAAAAGGATCATGTTCATCACCGGAAAAAATCTTATATCGCTGTTTAAAAATCCGTTTACATATTTGTTGTTTTTGGCAGGAATAATTATATGGATCGTGATCTCATATTATGAAACGGTCTGTATAAGAGTGTGTCTTGATCATGCAGAAAACGGGAATCGGGTCAAATTTCCGGATGTATTTTTTGAAGGCATCAGCGAGATCCAAAATGACCGTTCGATCTCAGTAAAAAAAGTTCTGTTCACGGCACTTATAATTCCGGTGTCAAATTATACGGCACTTCTTATCCTGTGTCAGAAGATAGATCTGCTGAAAACAGTTATCCACTATACGTTTTTCAGACTCCCGAATATTTTGACAGCGATCCTGACGGCGACCATTTCGCTGTTTGCGATAACAGTTATGATGTTTTTCAGGAGTGATAAAAAAAGCATTGACGGAAAAAGGAAAAAGACAAAATATTTTTTTAAGTGTTTTGCCGAAGCGGCGATCACAAATATTACTGTATCGCTGTCGGTGATCGCAGTATATCTGCTGTTGCTGTTCCTTGCTGCTGTAACGGTTCGTTTTTTCGGCAGCTCCTCAACAGCCTTTGCCAGAATGCTGCGTATGGAGGACATAATTGATTATGTCATGACTTTTTTTGCTGCAGTTTTCAGCGTAATAGTAAACAACGCTCTGCTTTATTCTGCTGAACGCAGAACAGGGTGTGCCGTGAAAAGATGCAGCTATCATCTTAATATAGGAAAAGCAGTTAAAGGAAAAAACATTATTAAGACCGTTCTTGCTTCATCCGTTGTACTTCTGATATTGTTCGAGGATATCAGGATAGTATACGGATATGCCAGAGACGGATCACATTTTCTGGAGGATCTTACTATCAGTACTACAGTTACAGCCCACAGAGGCGGTGCAAAGTATGCACCTGAAAATACGATGGATGCGATCAGCTATGCCGTATCAAGCGGCGCTGATTATGTTGAGATAGATGTACAGCTCTCAAAGGACGGAACGGTGTTCCTTTTACACGACGACAGTCTGAAAAGGACTACCGGTGTCAACAAGAAAGCATATAATCTTGATTATGAAGAAATATCCGGATATGATGCAGGCAGCTGGTTTTCAGGAAAATATTCAAATTCATATATTCCGACACTTGATGAGGTGCTTTCTTTCTGCAAGGGAAAAATAAACCTCAACATAGAGCTTAAAAAGAGCGGAAAAACCGGAAATCAGCTTGTCGATGATGTCATAGCCCTCATTGACAAATATGATATGAGAAATCAGTGCGTGCTGACCTCGACGTCATATGCCTTTTTAAGATATGCAAAAAAACAGGCACCTGATATTCGTACAGGATATATTGCAAATATGCTGTTCGGTGAGACAGGAACCATGGAATATGCTGACTTTTTCAGCGTCAAGTATGTTATAGTATCAGATGCGTTTGTAAAGGAAGCACACGATGCCGGAAAGGAAGTACACGTCTGGACAGTAAACTCCAAGTACCTCATCAACCGAATGAAGGGCTTTGATGTTGACAGCATAATTACAGATGACCCGAAGTATGCACGCAAGATACTTTCAAGGAAAAACGACAGGAAAAGTCTCTCAGAATTATTCTTGACACTTCTTTATAAAAACAGAAAAAAGTAATTGACTTTTATGTTTTTATGTGTTAAAATAAATTTCGGAGTTCTGGGTGTGGCGCAGTTGGTAGCGCGCTACCTTGGGGTGGTAGAGGTCGCCTGTTCAAGTCAGGTCACTCAGATTTACAAATAAAAAAGCAGAGAAATCATGGTTGGTTTCTCTGCTTTTTTATTTGTACAAAACAGTTGACATTTTCTATGCTTCCGTATGTTTCAATGGAAGAATTTGATAATATCGGTGACAAATAGTTTGAGTATGCCCCGGTTCTCGGAGATGACTTTACCCGTATTGGGCAGATGGCGATGACTGACACGATTCGTGACCGTGTCAGAACGATCTGTGATTTTTCATTTGCGTTCAGGGGTGATGATACATTTACACCGAAACGTATCGAAGCGATTGAATCGATTATCCGAAAACAGGCCGCGACACTTCTTTCCAAAGAAATTCTCCGTACCAGAGATGTATTCTTCACACAGAATGCCATAGAATAAGAAGATATCCGCCTCACTGCACTATTATTTTTATATACATTATCCACTAAATCTTTAATAATTGAGTTGACAAATATATACACTCTAAATATAATATTAAATATTGGTGTATTAATATTGGGAAATTCTTTTTGAGAGGAAGGATTGTATGAACAATTATTTTAAAAAAATATTTGCTGCAGCTGCGGCGTTTGCGCTGACGGCTTCAGTAATAACAGATGTTCCGGTTAAAAAAGAAAGATCTGCCCATGCTGCAGCTTCTTCTTATCGTTTTGATTTTGGAAACGGAGGAGTTGAATGGGGATATACAGGTGTATCTGCATCGACCGGATATGATTATTCAAGGGGCTACGGATTTGCACAGACATGGAATATGCAGGATTCGTCAGCCTCGGGACAGGGTGTTCTCAGTGATTCAGTTGTTTTCAAAAGCCTTGACAAGGGAAATACTTTTAACGCAGACCTTGAAAAGGGTCTGTATAAGATAACCGTTCATCTTGGAAATACGACAAGAGCGAGCGTTGTGGCAGAGGATGTTCTTCAGCTTATAAATCTGACCGGAAACGGTGCGGAGGATTCATTTATCATCCCTGTTACAGACGGACAGCTCAATCTCAGAGTTACAGAGGGAAAAGAAAATACAGTATTTTCACTCAGCGCACTTGAGATAGACAAGATATCAGACAGTACAGACACCCCAAAGACAGTATGGATCTGCGGAGACTCGACCGTATGCAACTACTATCCGAAGGATACAGCTCAGAGAGTTGGCTGGGGACAGGTTTTTGACCAGTATATAAGCAGCGATCTGATGATAAGAAATCTTGCTGCGAGCGGACAGTATGCAGCAGGCTTTGTTAATTCCGGTCAGTTCGATACTGTTTTAAAATACGGAAAGCCCGGAGACTTCTATATCATTTCCATCGGTATAAATGACACAAACAGTAAAAACTCAACTGAGTCTGAGTATTATCAGACAGTAACCGACATGACAAAAAAAGCAAAGGAAAAAGGCATGACTGTTGTTCTGGTAAAGCAGCAGGGAAGAGCGGATGATATTTCGAGAAGTCAGAAGCTGACAGGAAGATGGTTCGGAAGCACGCTTGACAAGATAGGTGCCGAGCAGAACGTTCAGGTGCTTGACCTGTTCAATCTTGCGCAGGACTACTTCTTCTCCATAGGACAGGACAGAACATATGATCTGTATGATTCCGGCGACACGCTTCACTTTAACAGAGACGGTGCAAAGGTCCTTGCAAGGCTTGTAAGTGAAAATATTGATTTCACATCAGGCGGCAATTCACAGGAAACCGTAGTGACAACTGTAACAACTCCTGCTCAGACCGTTCAGACAACTACACAGACCGAAATAAAGACTGAAAAAGTTCCGGTAACAGTCGGAAAGGGCATTTACGGTGATGCCAATGATGACGGAGAAGCAGATCTTACTGACCTGACACTTTTATCCGTAAGACTGATGAAGAGAGAGCCTTTTTCAGATCCTGTAGTGGAAAAACGAATGGATTTTGATGAAGACGGTGATGTTAGCATCGCAGATCTTGCAATGCTCAAGCAGTATGTCTGCAAGGACAGTGTCAGAAAGATAGGTACAGAATACACAGAAACTGAGTATGAAGAGGTTCCTGTCTACAGCTTTAAGAGTAAGTACTATGCTCTCGAAGGTGAAATATATCAGGGAATGACTGAAACAACAAACTCAGGCTTTGAAGGCGAAGCTTACGTAAATCTCGATAATGTTCAGGGAAGCTCACTCACCTGGAACAATATAGAGATCCCTGAAGAAGGAAACTACATGGTTACATTCCGCATAGCAAACCAGAGTGAGTCAAACCGCGAAATGAAGCTTGTCGTAAACGGCGATACGGAGAACTTCTGGGTTCAGCCATTTAACTCAACAGGTGCATGGACGACCTGGGAGGACAGAGGAATCGTTCTTCCGTTCAAAAAAGGAACAAATACACTCAGTGCGATATCCAACATGAGTGAGGGCGGACCAAATATCGACTATATCAGACTTGAAAAGACTGATGAACCGTATGCTCTCGTTTATTCACAGGATCAGTACCAGCAGACACCTGTTTCAGCAAACCCTGTTCTGTATATCGCATCAGATTCAACAGCACAGAGCTACAACGACAGCTACAAGCCGCAGCAGGGCTGGGGATATTATCTCTCAAACTACTTCAACTCCAACGTAACAGTTGCAAATAACTCCATAGCAGGAAGAAGCTCAAAGAAGTTCTACGATGAGGGACGACTTGACAGGATACTCGGCACCATAAAGGAAGGCGACTATCTCCTTGTTTCATTTGCTATAAATGACGCAGGCTATACAAACGCAGAGCGTTATGCACCTGTCTGCGGAAACGCACAGTATCCGACTGACGGCTCATATGAGTTCTATATAAACAAATATGTTGAGAGTACACTTGAAAAAGGTGCAACACCGATACTCATGTCACCTACACTCGGACTTAAGGCATATTCAAACGGAAGATTCAACGCTTCGTATACAGAGTATACAGACGCCCTGAAGCAGATATCATCAAAGTATCAGGTGCCGTTTATAGACCTTAACGGTCTGATGGTCGATCACTACAATTCCATAGGCTATGACAATGCAAAGCTTTATCATCTGGCAGGAGTTGTGAACGGTTCGACTGACATGACGCATTTCTCAGAAGCCGGTGCTGACAAGGTTGCGGGGCTCGTTGCAGGAGCAATTAAAAATCTTGGAATATCGCTTTCAAATGATGTAAAATAAAACAAAAAAAGGATGCAGACACACTTTTGTGTGGGCATCCTTTTTTTAAGCTCTGCTTGTTCAAAACAGAGCTTTGAAGTGAAATAAGTTTGTTTTTGTCATATCCCTGCGCATTGTGTTTTTCCGCAGATTAGCCATTTACTTCGGGAGTATTGACATCCGTATTGCTTGTGGTGATTATATCTTCTGTTTCAAATTTTATAATCTCCATCTCAGGGGAAATATACTGGCTCATGTGTTTTCTCCTTTCATCATTTATTGTTCATATACTTAACTGAGGCAGCATAATACTTGTAAAGTGCAGATACCGCATTGTTCTGAACCGAATTATCAGAATCACTCAGATCACCGCTGTTCAGTACAGCATAAACATAGGAAAGTGCGCTGAGACTGCAAGTCGCTGTTCCGTTGGCAGTTATTGTTGTAATTACATATGTTTCACCAAGATGATGCGCAGAAATGTTAGGGATTGAAATCAAATAGCGACCGTCAGACTGCTTTACAGCGGTGAAGGAAGTGGCTTCGCCGTCTTTAGTGATCTTAATAGCTGCATCACCGGTGTAATTTTCCTTTGGTTTTACGAACACATTCAACGTAGTTTCAGTCTGCAGAGAAAGTGAATAAGAAATCATTTCAATATCAGATGTACCTAAATCAAGGACACGCTTATACTTTTCTGCATCACTTTTGATTGTATTAAAATCGTATGAATCCACATAATGCTTTTCCATTTGTGCATGGTCCGTGCCAACTGTCCAGTTGTTGTTGGCTGCAAGCCATGGCTGCACATAATAGCCATAGTCGGCAATCGAATGAACGAGTGTTAATGTGTTTTCATCATACAGTTTGGAATTGCTTTCAACCTTATTGATATAATCAAGTATGGAATAGGTCTTTTCAACTTTCTGCTTGTTGCCATAGTGATACACTGCTTTGATTGTATCTGCCATCTGAACGGAAGTAAGATTGCAAGTAAAGCCGTAAAAATCTCCTGTCTGGTTTTTACAGGTTTCATCAAAGGTATCCTTCGTGGTCTTGCCGTTGACCGTAAACTCCATAAAACTTGCATTCTTTTCCGCATCTGTCAGAGAAGAAAGATCAAGATAGAAATTGACACCAATCTGTCCGCTGAGGGTAAGATTGCTTTCTTTAAACTCAGGTATAATTTCATCTGCTGAATCAATTTGGGTTATTGTGCAGAAATTTTTATATGTTGTATTTTTGTTAGAGTTCTTACCAATCACAGAAATTACATTTTTCGTTTCAGGTAACTCTGTCAGCAATGAGTTTGGTACATTAAAATCAACAGTTTTGTTGATTACTTCAAACGTATTATAATACAGGCCGTTTACATATACATCCAGAGCAGTCGTATTATTATCATCAACTTTTGTATTTATAATGACATCTTTTCCGGTTTTGATTGCTGCATCAGCTTGCGCATGTACGGTAAATGTATCATCAGACGCATTAGGAAAAGCAAACGATATTTTATCTGCTGAGCGAGTATAAGGATAAGAACTGTTGCGAGTATATGTACTGTTAAGAAGCTGCTGATCTGATGAGAACTGAGTATCCAGCCATTTGATGCGGTTACACAAATAGTTTTTGAAAACTGCTGCATCGTTTTCAAAGCCTCTTGCATCAGACCATGAAACACGTCTGTTCCAGCGAATTTCATCCGCAGCTCCGGATTTACGCAGATAATTAATATTTGTATCAAGAATACCATTGTCTTTAATAATTTCTTCGAGATATGGTCTGATTTTCCAATATTTTTCTGTAGCTTTTGCAATGAAAAGAGGATCATCTAAAAACTCTTTATAGAATGCTTGTACATTACTGCTTGTTGAAAGAATCCAGCCGGTAGGTTCAGTTGACACTCTGGAAGAAGCACATCCCCAATCAAAATCCCAAACCGGACCGAACATCAGTTTGGAATCAAGATCCTTATAAGCATATCGACTTTTATATACTGCATCATTATTACCCATGATTTCCATAACAAGCCAATAAGAAACCATTGAATCAATATCTGCTAATTCCGTATAGTGTTTTCTTCCGTCCAATGTATCAACATAACCGTCTTCTGAACGATATGCTTTCTCAAAATCATTCCAAAATCTTTCAGCGTAATCCATCATAGTTTGATTTGTATTTAAATACTCAGGTGAATTCAGCATGATTTTCAGTCCGGATTTTGTTGTGAATTTAGAGCTCTCATCATATTCATTGGACAATTCAAATAAAAAGCCACCTGTAATATCATCGTATTCCTTGCTGACATTATAGGTCTGACCGTTAAAAGTAACACTTCCTGCTGTGATCCATGAGAGGTCAGCTTTCATTTGTTCTTCCAACGCATCCTGATCAAGCTCAATTCCTTTTTCCTTTTCTGCTTTTACGATCGACTTAGCAGCATCTTTGGCTTCTGACTCCCAATCAAAAATATTAATTCTGGTTTTGTCTATTCTGATTTGCTCACACAGTAAATAATTACCTGCATATTCGCCATTGAGTACAACTTCTGTCCATACACAATCCATCGATTCCAGACCAAGTTCTTTTGAAAGATCATAAGCGGTCTTGTTTCTTAAAAAGCATTCATCAAGATAATTAGCAATTAAAACCCAGTTCTTATTCTCTCCCATGCCGAATAAATCGGCTTTATTATCGAGTTTAATTCTGTAAGGCTTTTTAGGCCATCCCCACGATGAATTTCCCCTGCCTTTAATCGAGATGTCACCATTGTATTCAGGCTTTTCAGACTCAATGTTGCTTTGGATATTCATTGTAGCGGATTTATAATCGGTTTTTGTGGTGATCGGCTTTCCGTCATCGGTGTTAATATATATAACAGGAAGATTGCTAAAGTATACTTTAGCCTCAGATACAGGTTCTTCTGCCGTTCCTTCGCTGTTAAATGCTTTTACGGTAATCCATTTTTCATAATAGTCTTCACTTAAAACAAAGGAATCCGTTTCGACTTCCTGATCATCGACATAGTATTTTAATAAATAATTAGCCGGATTAATAACCGAAAGTGTATCTCCGGCTATTAGATCAGTATTGTCAATACTGATCGATGAATTTTCAGGTGTTTCATCATTTGCTTGATTAACATCTTTGGCACTTGAAGTGATAATACCATTTTCAAACGGCTGAACAAACAGATTACATGACACGATCAGTAAAGCTAAAACTGCTGACAGTGACTTTTTCCACAAACTTTCTTTCATAAAACTCTCCCTTGTGTTTGTAAACAACAAAAGCGTATTTCACAGAATATGTTTATCCCATGTTACGCCTTTATTATCATAAAAAATGTAAAAGGAGGCAGTTGCACCTATGCTGTGCTGTGCAAGAAAAACGCATAAGCATATTCCTGTCAAACTTTTCCTTTTAAAAAATTACAAAATGTTACATTAAGCTGTATAACAGCATGTAAATTGGATGTATAGTGATATTGTATCTTAAATATATATAAATGTCAACGCATTCCGAAAATAAATCTTCTGTTTTGAACTGGTTTTGAACTGAGAAAATAAAATCCGTTCAGATTTTTCATTTTTCCATAAAAGACAGGAATGAAAGAAACAGGAAGTTTATTTTTCTGCCTTGACAACGAAATTGCAGAAAGTGTATAATTGTTACAGGTAAACACATTGCATGGAAGAACAGAAAACAAATAACAAAAGGTTCAAATTATTTAAAGAGAGTACTGCTTCACTGCAGTACTCTCATTAATGAAGAAGAATTATGAAAAAAACACGTATAATCGGAATATTGATGATAATATTCAGTGCCGGAATACTGTCGGTTTACGGCTACAAAAAAATAAGCAGAGAAATATATCTCCACAGACTGCTTGAGGAGAACATAAATTTTGAGATACCTGAGCTTGATATCAAAGTTCCGGTCCTTGAAGGCACAGACAGTAAGTCGCTGCAGGTCTCAGCAGGGCACTTTGAGAACACCGGTTCTCTCGGTAAGGGAAATTACTGTATCTGTGGTCATAACAGCACGATATATGCTGAGATCTTTAACGAACTCGACAAGATAAAAACAGGAGATGAAATGATTCTTGTCGATAAGGATAAAGAACGTACAAGATATACTTATGTCGTTACAGAATATAAAATTGTAGACCCGAAGGACACATGGGTCCTTAATGATTTTGGCGACGACAGGATAACTGTTATCTCC
>JAZUJY010000295.1:0-1518 GCA_045643005.1 Oscillospiraceae bacterium
TGTATATTTCAGCAGCTCTTTCACTTGAAAAGTTATAAACCACTTTTTCGCCGCTGATTATTTTTCTCAAACGTTCTTTTAATTTTTCATTATCAGTCAGCAAATAAAGAAGTCCCTCATTATTTTCTCCTATTGATGAAGGGAGACAATTATGATCATACATTGCCGTAGTACATGATAACTTGTATTTTTTAAAAAATTCGATGCATTTATCTAAAGTATTCACTTCATTAAATACAGGCAGCATATGCTGTTTTGCAGCTTCAAAAGCTTTTTGCATAGCAGATGTCAGCGTTGAATAATCCTTGGATGAATAATTAAAAGAAAACAGTGAAGAAAAAACATTCCGATCAAATGATTCTCCCAATTGTCTTGAATAGAAATGAGCTATTGTATTATGAAACCAGTCATTTTCAGAATAACTTATATCAAAATCAAGCTTTCTCCTGTAAACAGTGGCTATTCCGCCAAGTATACTAAATGCTTTGTCATAGTGATGTGTCGGAAACTCATTTCTTATAGTGATGACATGAAGAATTTCACTATCAATAACCCTTATAAGATACGGATATCTGCCTTTAACTAACTGAAAACCATATGCTTCAAGTTCTTTTCCAAAAATTTGTTTGAATGCAGCGTTAAGAGTAAGTTTTTTTAATGGCTTATCATTAGTTTTAACTTCTTTGAAATCCAAAAAAATAGTCTGTTCATCATCAGAAGCTTTGTCAGCAGAAAACAGTATATTGTCGTTATCCATACCAATAACTGACGCAAGAGATAGCAAACTTTCTTCAACAAAAACTTTTTCTGAACTGCATATTTCAGTGAACTGTTTCCATGAGCAACCATTCGTTAAAAATGCTTTCCAGATTTTTTCAGATGGTAATGGTATATCATCACCGAAATAATCATCAGCACGTCCCAAAACAAGTGAATCCGCTTTCTTACCATTGTCATCATACAAGTCCAGAATTGCACAGTCACTATCGATTACTGTTGTATTTACGCAAACTGTGTTCAGCATTTTAGCTATTCTACCTGAATCTTTCTGTGAAATCTGATTGCCCTGTTCGTATGCCTCTGAACATATTGTCACCCACTTGCAATTGTCAGCAAAGCGAATGACGTATGAAAGCTCGCTTTCATCACTTTCACAGCATACATAACCGTTTTCTTTCATTTTTTCACAAAAATACGCTTTGAAACTTTCTTTATTAAGTTGTTCAGCATTGTATATTTGCGTAGATGTAAAAAAATCTCCCATTTTACTCCTCCTGGTTTTATTAAGGCAACACCGCACAAAGCACGTCTGACGACTTTGTACGGTGTTACCTTAAAACTTTTTTTTCATAGTAATCTCCTTTTTAACAATCAAATAACATCATACATATATCTATGTAAGATTAAAAATACTTTGAATATACGAATTTGAAACTAAACCGTAACCGCCAACCACACCCTAACGTTGATTCGGCACTAAAAATGCGATAAAATAGTTCCAAAGGGATTTACCCCGAA
>JAZUJY010000296.1:0-3047 GCA_045643005.1 Oscillospiraceae bacterium
ATGGTTCGGTAGTTCAGCCGGTTAGAACGCTAGCCTGTCACGCTAGAGGTCGTGGGTTCGATTCCCATCCGAATCGTCGCTTTTTTTAATAAGCGTAATGCCTCTGTAGCTCAGTCGGTAGAGCAGGGGACTGAAAATCCCCGTGTCGATGGTTCGATTCCGTCCGGAGGCATTATTTAATGCGGATTTAGCTCATCTGGTAGAGCGCCACCTTGCCAAGGTGGAGGTAGCGAGTTCGAGCCTCGTAATCCGCTTTTATATTTTAAGAATTGTTTTAAAAGGTCTGAATAAGACCTTTTTTTGTTATACACAGATTATGTACATTTGAAAGGAGTACAATATGCCAGATGATGATGGGATTTGTTTGATAGTATTATTGGCGTTTCTGATCGTGGTTCGTGCTTTTTATACGTCGTGTGAGTTTGTTCTGACAGAGGTAAATGATTCCAAAATAAAAGAACTTGCAGAAAAGAATGATAAATATAAAAAAGTTTACTCATTTATATCAAAACAAGATAAAATAAAAACGGCTTTTTCTGTTCACAGAATATTTTCTGCTGCAGCTGTCGGAGCTGCGACATTATTTTGGATGTTTGAAAAATACAAGCCGTCAAATATAAATGCTTTCTGGGCAACACTGGGAATTGTAGCTGCTGATACGATAATTATTTCTCTTATAACAGATATTTTGCCGCGAAAAATAACTGATGTTTTGTCAAAAGAAAAGCTTGCTCCTTTTATGATGATTTTTGCAAGGGCACTTATGATAATTTTTGCTCCTGTCAGACTGATCGTTGATCTGAGTACAGCGCTTTTCTGTAAAATATTCAAGTTGTCATCAGATACAAAGATCGATATAGTTACGGAAGAAGAAATTCTGATGATGGTAGAGGCAGGAAACGAGACCGGTGTTATTGAGGAAAGTCAGAGAGAAATGATCAACAATATTTTCGAATTCGGAGATGTTAAGGTATCGGAAATCATGACTCACAGAACAGATATTGTCGGACTTGAAGTGAATGATAAGATAAGCGATATTATCTATCTTGCCATAAACAAAGGATTTTCAAGAATGCCGGTTTATGAAGGGTCTGTTGACAAAATAATAGGTGTTATTTATGTTAAAGATTTTCTGTGCCTTGTAGGATGTGAAAATCCGGAAGATTTTCACATTAAAGATTTTCTTAGAGAAGCATTGTATATTCCTGCAACAAATAAATGCGATGAAGTGTTTGAAGTGATGACAAAGAAAAAAATGCAGATGGCGGTGGTCGTTGATGAATACGGCGGAACAGCAGGGATAGTAACAATGGAAGATATTCTTGAAGAGATCGTCGGAAACATTCAGGATGAGTACGATGAAGAAGAACAGGAATTTGAAAAAATTGATGAGAACACATATATAATATCCGGTCTGGCAGATCCTGAAGATATACTTTCTGAGCTGGATGTCAAACTGCCGGAAACCAGAGAATATGATACTATGAGTGCGATGATCGTTGAACTCCTCGGAAGAATTCCGGGAGAAGATGAAACCCCTGCAGTAGAATATGAAAATATTGAATTTACGGTTATGCAGATGGAAGATAATCTTATATCAAAGATAAAGGCTGTAAAAAACACAAATACAATAAAAGAAGATGAACAGGAATAACTTTTTACAAAATTTAATATCTGAAATACAGATAATTATGAAATGGGGTATTCGGTTTGAAAAAAGTCATGATGATCATTCTGCTTCTTTTTCTGTTTGTTTTGCTTCCCTCCGGGTGGAAATCTGAAGATGAAAAAGAAGTTGTCAGATATGTTTATGAATATGGAAACAGTTCAGGTCAGACTCAGAAAAAATCATCTGTGCCATCTGAAGAAAAAACAAAGATCCGCTTGACTGAAAGAGATGACAGCTACTATTCGACGCACTATTCACCCGAATTTTACGATCTGCTTGGTAATTTTAAATATATTCAGCTTACGTCAAAAGAAAAAGCTGCATATATTCAGCTGAGCCGGGGGATCGATAAACATATGAAGGTTATTCCGCTGGATGAAACGATTACTTTTGAATCACTGGCTAAAATTTACGAGATGATGACTACTGAAAATGATGTTCAGATGTATTTTACAACACGAGTTTACAATTATACATATGATGAGGTTCATGATGAAGTTTTTTCCATAAACCCTCAATACAGACTGGATATCAAAGAAGAACATGCGATCAGGGACGCTTTGGACCAGAAATACAATGAAATTATCTCCGGACTGTCAGATGAGGCTTCAGAAGAGGACATGGTTCTTTATTTTCACGATTATATAGCGAGAAACTGCAGCTATCATGATGTATCAGGAATGACATCTGATGAACTTGTGGCTCTTGCTGACGCTACTCATTATTCTGATGCATATGGTGCACTTATAGAAAATGAAGCAGTGTGCGAAGGGTATGCGAGAGCATATAAATATCTTTGTGATAAATCAGGAATTACATGCGGACTGATATCAGGAAGCGCAGGCGGAGAAGAACACATGTGGAATGTAGTTAAGATCAAAGGAAAGCCGTACTGTCACGTTGATGTAACATGGGATGATCATTATGATAACATATATGGAACAGGAAGCATTCTTCATGATTATTTCAAAAAAAGTGATGAAGAAATAGGCTATGATCACGTTATAGACAAGGGATTATTTGATTATCCGGTTTGTCCGAATTAATTTTATATTTTTTTTAAAAAAGGCTTGACATTTATAAAATACTATGGTAAAATAATAAAGCTGTCGGACGAGAGAGCATCGAGTGTGACAGAACTGAAAGTATCTTGAAAATTGAACAATGCACTAAACATAAAACCCTTGAAGATTCATTTGAGACACAATGAATTATTGAGAAGTCAAGCATAAGACGTAAAAAAATGCAAAATGCTAAGTATTCTATTTTAGAGTACCAGGACAGATATCAAGCAGAAATGCTTAATATAAAACTTTTATTAAGAGTTTGATCCTGGCTCAGGATGAACGCTGGCGGCACGCCTAACACATGCAAGTCG
>JAZUJY010000297.1:0-1723 GCA_045643005.1 Oscillospiraceae bacterium
TCCGCGGTCAATGTACCGTTCCTCCGGAAATTGTACCTACGGAAGGTAAAGTCAGCAAAAACAGAATCAGCTTTTCGATTTTTCAGTCCACCCCATTATTTTTCATAACATAATGTGTTGTTCACCAAGCCGTTTTCTAAGCGCGCAAAATGTTTCATCATCACCAAAGTATTCTTTCAATTCATCAAGGCGGTAAGCCAGCATCTCTCTTTCAGATCCAACAAAACATTTTTCACTGTTTGACATTCTACTTTCAACCAGATTACAAAAATGAGCCGTAAAGAATACCGTCGAATCCTTATCTATATTGTCAAACGCAATGGCCATCTTTTCTGCTTTAAGAAGGGCATCAAGTGCTTTAGTCTTTTCATTCATTGCTGCATATAATTCAGCCATGCGTCGATAATTCCAGCCAATTTTTCTTGAATAAACATGGTAATTTTCATCATCTATAATTGTTGTAAGTATCGAATTTGCTGCCATTACATAATCCAGTTTTTCTTCATATGACATTACCCCTGACAATCCAAATTCTTTCCGAAATGCAATCTTAACCAGTGTATCCGAAATATAGTCAGCCATTATCAATATATTTTCCTGCAGTCTTCTCTTCTTAGCTTCTCCTGTAAGCAGATTTCCCAAAAGTACTTCTTTTGAATTCATCAAATCAGACATACTGTTTGCTATCTTAAGAGCTTCATCCATATTTCCTGATTTTGCATAGTAATTAGATAACAAGCTTAATGCATTAAAACGATCTGCCTCATCCCTGCTTTCATCAATTACTCTTTCACATAAATGAAATATCTGCTGCGAAAAATCTTCTTCTGCATATTTTGAAACCTGTGAGCTGTTTCCACCTTCAAATAAAGCCATTACCTCAGCAAGACAGACACAGAAATGAATATTACGCGGAAATAATTTACGTCCTTCAAGCATAATTTCATATGCGCCTTCGATATCACCCGCATTACGTTTATTCCAATATATCTGCTCCAATTCTGTTTTCGATGTTTCAGACTCTTCATCCGATAAACCAAATAAGAAATCAGTAGACACACCAAAAAATCTGGCAATAATAGGAATCAGACTGATGTCAGGTGTAGAAATACCATTTTCCCATCTGCTGATACTCTGAAAAGACACATTCAATTCTGCTGCAAGATTTTCCTGTGTTAAATTATCCGCAATTCTTAATTCTTTGATTTTCAAACCTATATTATTCATCTTGTTCTCGTTTCTTTTATTGCAATAAATGTTTTCTTCAGCTGTACCCAAAGTATATCAGAAACACGACAGTAAATACATGTCGTATTTCGAGAAAAATAATTCTCACAAACTGATAAATGTTTCAGACGTATTGGATATTTTGTTACTTTTTCGAATTATCGGATTGACAAGTCAATCACTCTATTGTATTATACTCCCATAAAGAAATGGGTTTGCACCGGGTAGGGATTATTCCTGACAGGATTTGCTCGTTTCTTTTTTTATTTCCATCACATCATATAAATATCTCTTTCCCGATGCGTCATGACGAATAAGCAATCTAGCAGCGAAAATATTGTATCTTTCCAATTCTCCATCAGCATAGACTGGTAAAGCAAATTTAGGATGACAAGCGGGAATCCTCGGCAATTGAATTGCCGAGATGATAGCGCAAATACTTTACACCCGAACATATATTTGCTATAATATAATTACTAATCGCAAGGGTGGCTTT
>JAZUJY010000298.1:0-7978 GCA_045643005.1 Oscillospiraceae bacterium
AATAAAAAGACAGGGGTTTGAGCTATTGCTCTTACCTCCGCCTGTCGTGCCCAAACAGCTGCAAGAACTTGCAGCTGTTATTCAATAGCAATAGCCACCTCAATTGAGGTGGCTATTACAATTTTAAGCGAAAGAACGTGAGTCAGTTCGTTATCACTGCCTGGCTAACCCGTGAGTAGTAACGATATATGATTGGGTTAATAACCGTAAATTATGATTTGTTGACTTTCATCTGACAAAGTGTTATAATAAACATGGGGGATTATTATTTCAGGATTTTTAGATGGGGGGATCAATATGATATTTGAAGTTGATACGATCAAAACCGGTGACGAGATGGTGGTAAAACTTGACGGCCGGCTTGACAGAAAGACTTCTCCTGAACTTGAATACGAGCTTGAGAAGAAATTAAGCGATGATGTGAAGGAACTTGACTTTGATTTTGAGTATCTGATCAATATTTCATCAGCGGGACTTAATGTTTTGCTTGAAATTCAAAAAAGAATGAAAGCACGCGGTGGTATTGTAAAGATAAAACATGCAAGTTCGTTTATTGTGGATGTGTTTGATATTACAGGTGTATCTGAGCAGATATGCGTGGAATAATTAAAGACTTATCTGTCTGTTATTCTTTGATGGTTCAATTTTTAGTATCATAAATAAATATAATAAGAAGGTATTTATTATGGAAAGTATAATAACAATAAAATTGAATACTCTTAAGGATTTCAGAGAGTTTATGGAAGTGTCTACAATGCTGAACGGATCTGCAAGAGCTATTCAGGGTGAAACAAATGTTGATGCTAAAAGTACACTTGGAATTGCATCGATAATGGAAGCCGGAAGTTTTAATCTGAAACTGATAGATTGCTCCGAGTCAGAATTGGAAAAATTCAAAAAATGGGGAATCTGATTGTACAGATACTGATTTGAGTACGGTGTGAAAAAAATATAGGAATTATGAGGAATTGATATGAAAGATAATAATACTAAAATTGATGAAACCAATATTTTTGTAGAAGGAAACTGTAATCCGGAGGATATGGATTATATTATTCAGAGCATAGAAAAAAATATTGAAGATGTATTGCATTTGGAAAACAATAATGAAGATTAAAATTGTTTATCAAATACAAATCCTGATTATTATGATCTGATAATAAAAGATCCTTTGTTCTGCGATGACAAAGGATCTTTTTTTATGCCGATTTTCAGGTATAAAAAAAGCTTATGGAATAAAAACCATAAGCTTTCGTACAGGGGCGGTAAGAATCGAACTCACGTCAAAGGTTTTGGAGACCCCTATTCTACCATTAGACCACGCCCCTATTTATTAGCGCTTTTTAATCAGCTTTTATATTATATCACAATTATTTATAAATGTCAAGATTTTTTTGAAAATTTATTTTTTAGCTTTTGAGTATAATTAAAAACGATTTATTGAACGGAGTCTGATTTAAATGAGCATTGAAAAAAATATCAGTAAAAAGGTCGTTAAATATTTATGGCTGGTTTTTCTTGCATTGTTTTTTCTTATTCCTGATTGTTTCATTCATATCAGAAACAAAGCAGAATATAAAAAACTCGTTGACTATAATCTGAAAACAATGGAATACATAGAAAACCATCCTGTTAAAGATGATGATTCAACCAAAAAAGAAAGTGAAGAACTTTTGTCTGATATTTCAGACTCCGTTATAATCTCAGAAAAATCTGTTATAACAACAAAAGAAAGTGTTGCTTCTTCTGTTGTGTCTGAAACAACCGGAAGTTCCCAGACAACCATAGTATCAACTGTTCAGACTGTTTCTGAACAGCCTGTTTCTTCATCATCTGCAGATAATAACGAGCCGGTCGTCGTTATTCAGGAGGTTCATGAAGAACCTGAACAACAATATGTTGAACCGGTCCCTGAACCCGAACCTGAACCGGAGCCTGAACCAGAACATCTGCCGGTTGTCCAGAATAATTCTTTTTCATATGAGCAGAATGAAATATTAAGACTTATTAATGAAATACGTTTATCGCATGGTATTGCTGCCTTAACAATGTCAGATCAGCTCAATGCAGCTGCTTCTGTCAGAGCAGAGGAAACGACACGTTCTTTTTCTCATACGCGTCCTGACGGCAGAGAGTGTTTTTCTGTAGTAGGTGATTTTGGGATTTCCGCAATGACTATGGGGGAAAATATTGCATGCGGAAATTCTTCACCGGAAAAAACTGTTGAGCAGTGGATGAATTCCGAAGGACATAGAAATAATATTTTAAATCCTTCCTTTACAATGATGGGTGTGGGTTTTGCAAGATCATCAGATGTTTACGGATACTACTGGTCACAATTTTTTATAGGTTGATAATGATATTATAAAAAAGCTCTGCCTTGACAGCAGAGCTTTTTTTATGCTTGCATATTTTTTAAAGTATCTTTTGTTTTATCAGCAAGTTCTTTGATCTCTTTCCACTTTTCAGAAAAAGTAATTTCATTATTATGAGTGGTGTTTACAGATGTCTTAATGCTTTCAAGAATCGTAAGTATCTGGTCAAACATGGAAGTAAGTTCATTGAAGTCTGAAGGGACACCGTTTTTGATTTCTTCTTTGTAATTGTTAAGAACATTGATAAGTTTGTTGATATAGTCAAGATTTTTGCCTGATTCATCACTGTTCGGAATGGAATCTATGGAGCTGAGTTTTTCGATAACAACTTTGAAATTTTCATTGCTCTTTTTAACATCTGATTTTAGTTTTTCATGCAGTTCTTCATTTTCTTTAAGATCTGCTTTAAGCTGATTTTTCATGAAATAAACGCAGTTTTCTTTAACGTTGCGTTTTTCAAGTATTGCTTCACACATTTCAGTACATGACGAATAACCGCATGCATGACAGTCAATTTTTCTGCTTTCAGGTGTTGTCTTGAGCATTTTATTAAACTGTTCATCGATCTCTTCTTCTGTAAATGTTGATTCCTCAATTGATTCTTTGGTGTATGATGTATAAAAGTCTGTGTATTTTAATTTCTTATTAAAATCTTTCATGATTTTATCTCTGAAAATAAAATGTCCACGGTCTGCATTTGCATCTGTTTCAATTTTATCCATTGTAGCTTCAATGTATGAAAGATCAGTACCGGTTGATGCTGTTCCTTCGCAGCATCCGAACCTGCAGTTCAGACAGTCCAGTACATCAGGACGATTTGTAACATCAACAGATGAATAACGTTTGATACGTTCATAAGCTGCAATTCCTTCAGCTGTTCTGATTACAAGATTTGAATTATGTGCAAGAAGATTGTCTCTTAGTCCGCCCGGTCTTGGATACAGCTTTCCGAGAACGCCCGGGATCAGATCAAATTCAAAATCATCAGAATAGAAAACGATATCATGTGTGTTAATATAATTTTTAAGTTTGCTGTATGTGACATTGTAGTCAAAGGTGTGATATTTTTCAGCTTCGACTTTTTTTGCAATACATGGTGAAAGCAGATAGATTTTTTCATTGATATTCTGATATGTTTTCAGATAAACAGCAAGACAGCTGGCAGGCGAATGGACCTGCGAAAGTGACGAAATAAGATCGGGCTGATATTTTTCAATGAAGCTGACTATGGCAGGACAAGGCTGTGAGATTATCTTGCTTTGTGTTCCGTCAGCGATCGACTGAAGGTGGGCCCATGTGCATATATCAGCACCATAGCTGACATCATATATTTTATGACCGAGTTTCTGAAGCCATTTAAGAACTGATTTCCAGTTTTTAAATGCTGTTTTGATACTTGGAGCAACTATGATATGCATTGTTTTTTCGTTTAGATTTTTAAAGAATTCCTCGCTGTCATCTATATATCCTCTGGCGTTGTGTTCACAGACTTTAACACATTCACCGCACTGAATACATCTCTTTGAAATTACAGAAGCTACAAATTCGTCTTTTGTACCTTCCTTGAGTTTCGTTGAAATAGCTTTTACAGGGCATGCACGAACACAGGCATTGCATCCGATACATGTATTGTCATCGACAGTGATGATACTTTTTTGATTTAATAATGAAGACATTTTTTTCTTCCTTCCCCCATGTTGTTTTAATCATAAATCAATTTATATATTGTAAATATGTTAAATACGAAAATTATTTTAGGTCTGATTTTTATTTTATCATATTTCGTAAAAATTGTCCAGTAGTATTACAAAAAATATATAAATATTATTATATTTTGACTATAATGACGAAAAGACTATTTTTCAATAGCGCAATTATTCGTTTTTTAAAGCACTTTTCCGTCGGGAAATGGCATATTGACAATAAAAACAGATATTATTTTGAATTTTGGAAAAATGTAGTTATAAAAATATAACCGTTCTGTCAGCAAACGGTTATGGAAGAGAAAAAACAGGAGCTGACAGACGGTTATATAAATGTTTGATGGATGTGAATGGTTAGGCGTAAAAATACAATGCTGTTAGTGACTAAGGCAATGTATTATTGTTTATGCATGGTAAGCAAAATGATAAATTAAAACTGTTTTTTAGCATTCTCAAGTACACTGATTATTTTATCACACCATTGGTCAAATTCCGGGTCAGCAATTTGACATTCTTTATGTGACAGTACATAATCCAGTGTCTTTTTGATTCCGGTTTCAAACCTTACAATTGGTTTAAATTCCGGGACGGCCTGTTTGAGCTTCGTATTGTCAAAGATCACAGAACATGATTTGTCACCGGTCAAACTTCCGGTAAAATCATAATTACTTGTTGCGGCAAGAAATTCTGAAGAAACATAATATGGTTTTAATTCTACTCCCAGATGACAGGCAATTGTCTGATAGATCTGGTTCCATGTCAGTGTTTCGTCAGATGTGATCTGAAAAGCCTCACCAATGGCATGCGGATTACCGATGAGGCCGGTGAAACCGACTGCAAAGTCAGTATTATGTGTCATAGTCCACAGGGATGTTCCGTCGCCGTGAATAATAACCGGTTTTCCGTCAAGCAAACGTCTGATTACCTGCCAGCTTCCGTTTGTGCCATGAACACCCAACGGAACTGAACGTTCGTCATAAGTATGGCTTGGCCTGATTATCGTGACAGGAAAACCGTGTTCTCTGTAAGCTTTCATAAGGAATTCTTCACAGGCAATTTTGTTCCTTGAATATTCCCAGAACGGATTGCAGAGACTTGTTCCTTCAGTAATGAAACAGTTTTTTAGTGGTTTGTGATATGCGGAGGCAGAACTTATATACATATATTGCTTGGTTTTTCCGGCAAAAAGCCTGAAATCTCTTTCAGCCTGCCATGGTTCAAATCCGATAAAATCACATACGCAGTCAAAAGACATGTTTTTTAACTTTTCTGCGACTGATTTTTCATCGTTGATATCAGCCTGAATATGTTTTATATTCTGCTCAAACTCACTTTTTCTGTTTCCGCGGTTTAAAAGAAACAGTTCGTCATTTCCTTCAGCCGCAATTTTCCTTGTGATAGCGGAACTAATGGTACCTGTACCACCGATAAATAAAATTTTCATTTTTATTCCTCCATAATCGTTGTTTTCAGTATATCATGTTATTGTAAACGTCGGATATAATAAAATAATGCAAAAATAGAAAAAAACTATTTAAAACACTTTGATCATACAGCGTATTCTTATTTTTCCGGATGATATTATTTGCGTAAAAAAACAAAAATAACTTTTTGGATATGTTTATGACATGGCAATTTATCAATAAAAATGCTTCTTTTCAAAATTTAAATAATTAATGATTGACAGAATATACATTATTAGTGTATAATGTAAATGTTTATTTGATTTAATGATGACTGAGATTTAAGATCAGCAGATTCAGTCAGCAGATTGGGAAAATTTAATTTAAAATAACATATTAAGTATTACATAGGAGGAAAACCATATGTGTGGTATTGTCGGATTTACCGGAAGAAAACAGGCAGCTCCTGTTCTTCTTGATGGTTTATCAAAACTTGAATACAGAGGATACGATTCAGCCGGAATAGCTGTAAGAAACGGTGAAAATAAAACTGAAATAGTAAAGGCTAAAGGCAAGCTTAAAGTATTGTCTGAAAAAACAAATGACGGACTTTCGATTGAAGGAAGCTGTGGAATAGGTCATACAAGATGGGCTACTCATGGTGAGCCTTCTGTTACAAATGCTCATCCTCATTGCAGTGATGATGAAAATGTTGTAGCAGTTCACAACGGTATTATTGAAAACTATCAGGAGCTTAAGGAAAAGCTTGTTAAATCAGGCTATTCTTTCTATTCGCAGACAGATACGGAAGTAGCTGTAAAGCTTGTTGATTATTATTACAAAAAATATAATGAAGGTCCTGTTGATTCTATTGCTCGTGCCATGACAAGAATCAGAGGCTCATATGCTTTAGCTGTTATGTTTAAGGATTTTCCGGAACAGATATATACAGCAAGAAAAGAAAGTCCGATGATCATCGGTGTTACAGATGGTGAAACATATGTTGCATCAGATGTTCCTGCTATTCTTAAATATACAAGAAATGTTTATTATATCGGTAATATGGAAATAGCCAAGCTTGAAAAAGGTGCTGTAACTTTCTACAATATTGACCGTGAGGAAATTGAAAAGAAACAGACAGAGATCAAGTGGGATGCTGAAGCTGCTGAAAAGGGCGGATATGAACATTTTATGCTCAAGGAGATCCATGAACAGCCTAAGGTTATCCGTGATACAATAAACTCAGTAGTAAAAGACGGTGTGATCAATTTTGAAGAAGTCGGAATGACAGATGAAGAGATCAATAATTTAAAACAGATCTACATAGTAGCATGTGGTTCTGCATATCATGTCGGAATGGCAGTTCAGTATGTTATTGAAGATATGACAGGAATTTCAGTAAGAGTTGAACTGGCTTCCGAATTCAGATACAGAAATCTGAAGCTTATAAAGGACAGTCTTGTAATTATCATAAGTCAGTCAGGTGAAACAGCAGACAGCCTTGCAGCACTCAGAGAGGCAAAGAAGCAGGGAATAAAGACTCTTGGTATTGTTAATGTTATAGGTTCATCCATTGCCAGAGAAGCTGACAATGTGTTCTACACACTTGCAGGTCCTGAAATTTCTGTTGCTACTACAAAGGCATACAGTACACAGCTTGTCGCAGGTTATCTCCTTGCAATGTATTTTGCAAAGGCAAGAAATGAAATAACTGATGAAAGATACAATGAACTTCTTAAGGAACTTTACAGTATTCCGGACAAGATAGCAAAGATCCTTGAAGACAAGGAAAGGATCCAGTGGTTTGCAAACAAATATGCAGGTGCCAAGGACGCGTTCTTTATCGGAAGAGGCATTGACTATGCTATCAGTCTTGAAGGAAGCCTTAAGATGAAGGAAATAAGCTATATTCATTCTGAAGCATATGCCGCAGGTGAGCTTAAACATGGTCCTATCAGCCTTATTGAGGATGGTGTTCTTGTAATAGGTGTTCTTACACAGCAGGATCTTTATGAAAAGACTGTAAGCAACATGGTTGAAGTAAAGAGCCGCGGAGCATTTATTATGGGGCTTACAACATATGGAAACTATGGTATTGAAGATACTGCAGATTTCACAGTATATATTCCAAAAACAGAAGCATATTTTGCAGGAAGTCTTTCTGTTATTCCGCTTCAGCTTCTTGGATATTATGTATCAATTGCAAAAGGCTTTGATGTAGATAAGCCGAGAAACCTTGCAAAGAGTGTTACAGTTGAATAAATAAAAATAAAAGGTCCGTAAATATTGCGGACCTTTTTTATCTAAGGATTTGCTTTTTATAACAACACAGAGGATATCCCCCGCCTCTATAGGCCAATGTCATCAACTTAAGAAATTGATGTAAAAAAGTTAATACAAAATTTGTAAATTTTGTCAATTGACAAAATGAAAAATCCCAAAAAATGAGAAAGTAATATCTTTTTCATTGTGAGGCGATTTAAATGTCATTAAAGTC
>JAZUJY010000299.1:0-3113 GCA_045643005.1 Oscillospiraceae bacterium
GCATATTCGGCAGAAATCGGCTGTCCGAATTCTGCAATGAGCTCTGTGAGCTGTTTACCGACATAGCTGCGTGCTTTTTCAAGTACCTTAGGGTCGACTTCTTCAGCAACTTCATCTGTCTTTGATTCCTGGCTGTCATCCATCTTTAGATTTGCATCCGGCAGCACAGATGTCTGTTCAGAGGCTGCCGCACCTTCTTTTGTTTCAGTGCTGTTTCCACAGGCACATAAGAGAATCATTAATGCAATGATTACCGGAATTATTTTTTTCATAACAACTTTTCTAAGTTCCTTTCAGCAATTTCAAGTATTACATAATCGGCATCGCCGGTTTTTAAAACATCGTAATCTGAAGATCTTGAGAATTCAGCCTTTTCAAAGTTTTCCGCCAGATAAGGATAAAGCGAGACACCAAATGAATCCCGCCAGCAAAACAGGGTCCCGCTCTTTTCAGGATTAACCGTGTTGATGGTTATTGCGTCTCCTCCGCGAGGGTCTTTTTCACAAGTAAATGAGAAACCTGGTGCATATTCAACTCTATCTTCGTTATTTGATAAAGACGGGAATAACATCTGGTACAAATCTCCGGTGTGTTTACCTGAAATATAAAATGAAGCTCTTGCATAATCTGTCCCAAGCAATTCATCTGCCACTACGGCAGCACCGCAATCTGTCCAGTGGCTGTCTGTTTTGTAATAAGGTATGCTCAGATTAAATAGGTTTACATAATTTATGTTGTGGGCATTTAAATACTCCCTAAGACGCTCCGCATTTTTGTTTTTTGTTTTGTACCCGTCGGGAAGATTTTCCGCGAAAAGGCTTGACTTGTCCGGTGCAATTGTAAATACGAACTTTGCGCCTCTCTCTTCAACACACTTTTGAATGGCTTCGATGTTTACAGCGATTGTCTCAAGTTCTTCGTCACTGAGTTCGTCTGCAAAATCAGATGAATAATATAGCCAACCGTCTTTCCCGAGAACCACCTGATCTTCAACGGAAGTGTTAAAAATCTTCGCGTTTATCCATGACCACGCTGTTATCAGTTCCTGCCTGAATGCAAATCTGTCTGCAATATAATCTGCACACTGATTGAAAAATTCAGGTCCGGATTCCGGTTTTGCGGCAAGGACTTCATTTGCTCCGCTTTTGGAAGGGCCGAGCACAATCATACCCAGACTTGGGATAAGACATATTATTAAAAACAGCACTACTAATACTTTTTTCATCAGAATTGAGAGTAAATAAACGGTACAAAGTTCCCTTTTGCCATACACATTATTGATAAGACAAACAATAGTGCGCAAAAGGCTGTCTGCAATGATTTCGGCATTTTTATTTTTGACGGGATATTACCTGACAACAGGACCGCAAATGCAAGTACAGTGATTGCCGCAGGTGTCATTAGTCTGGAAACTATTTCAGTTTCAAGCATTCCACCAGTGAACATGGTAGATATTACGTTCCACGCTTTTCCGAGGCTTTCCGCCCTGAAAATAACGAAAAGAATAAGAACTGAAAAAAGAGTATATATTTTTGCTATGATTTTTCCGAAGACGCTTTCATTCATTTTTTTTATAGGAATAATTCCCGTATCTTCTGCGCCTGCCAGGATCCCGTGTCCCAGTCCCCAAACAAGATATGTAAGGTTCGCACCATGCCAAATTCCGGTGCAGATGAACACCAGCATACGGTTCAAAAATGCTCTAAATTTCCCCTTCCTATTGCCTCCAAGTGGGATGTATACATACTCTTTAAACCACGATGAGAGTGAAATATGCCATTTGCGCCAAAATTCCTTAATTGAAAATGCTCCATACGGATGGTCAAAATTTTCAGGAAAAACAAAGCCGAACATTTTCCCTATGCCGATTGCCATATTGCTGTATCCAGCGAAATCGTAGTATATCTGGAGCATATAGCATACAGCGCCAAGCCATGCCAGGCGGAAATCTCCGGTGCCATTATTGAAAACATAATCTGCTATGTGTGCCAAGGAGTCTGACAACAGCATTTTTTCTGAAAAGCCTATGATAAAACGTTTTATTCCCTCGAGTGTCAGCTCACTTGTGCATCTACGCGCATCAAGCTGGTTTTCAATTTCGTGGAATTTAACTATAGGACCGGCTGCAAGTCTCGGGAAAAATGATACATACAGAAACACCTTAATAAAGTCTCTTGTGAAGTACTTTTCTTCTCTGCATACATCAATAACATAGGACATACCCTGAAATGTAAAAAACGATATTCCTAACGGAAGTGCAATTCCAGTCAAACCGATTTCAGAAGAATACTTGAACACTGCCAGAATTGCAAGATTTGTAATCACAGCAATAAAAAGGACAACCCTGTTGTGCTGTTTTTTTATGCCCAGAACAAGTCCGAACAAATAATTCATTAAAATTGAAAGCAGGAAAAGAGGAACATACTTCAGCTGGCCAAACGCATAAAAAACAATGCTTGCAGCGCAAAGTAGTATATTGCGAAATTTCTGATTTTCTGAAATTCTGTACAGTATGAAAACTGCCGGCAAAAAGCAGAATATGAAAATTGGGCTTGATAAAATCATTCTATAGAATTACCGAACCTATTTAAGAATTTGTACATCGGCATCATTCGGCCGAATTCACTTGCTAAAATTGAACTGAGATCTTCGCTGAATATTTCACCTTCAAAGTCGTGGTTTGAAATTGCGTCAACATATTTACGGTTGTACCATTTGTTTATTATAGGGCCGAAGTCACCTTTCGGCTTTTTGTATTCATCACCCTGAATCACAATACCCTGCATTTTTTCTATGTTGGAAGCAAGTCTTTCAAATGCCGCAGGATTTGCCGCTACACCTTTTCTGAATTCTTCCATCTGTGATGGTTTTTCACAATACAACCCAAGTCCATAGCACCAGCCCGTCGGATTGATTTCAAAGAAAAATGCTGCCCCGTTAAAACCGTTTTTTCTGTTTTTAATTGTAAACCAAAGCCTGTCTTTATATGGTCCGCGGCCGAACAGTCTTCTCGCATCTCTATAAATCCGTGATATATGCAGTTCAAGCCCGTCATTCGGGAATGCACATGTGAGTAAGTCAAATGTGTTCTGAGCCAGTTCTTTAAATGGTTG
>JAZUJY010000300.1:0-3140 GCA_045643005.1 Oscillospiraceae bacterium
TTTTTATCATTTTTCAGAATAATTGAAACGTGTGCATCTTTATCATATTGCTTTACTTCTTCGAGTAAATTAACATTTAATTCTTTAAGCGAATTGATAGCGTTGTTCCAATCGGAAACATCTTCAAGACCGAGCATTACCTGTGAAACATAGCTTGCTAATCCATCCCTTTTAACTGAGCATATATACATTTTGTTTTCTTCGTTGTATTCAATTTCTGCACTGTCAAATACAGATAGTAATATTGACTTAATTGTTATGCACATTGCATTGGTATCGTATGTTGTAGTTGTAGTTTCCGCAACTGTTTCCTTTTCAGAAATAGTTGTTTCCTCTGCGGTAGTTTCTTCTGTTGTGGTTACTGTTGTTTCTTCCTCTGTTGTAGTAACAGTTGTTTCAGTCGTTGTTGTTACTGTTGTTGTTTCGGGTGCTGATACTGTTTGATTGCTTTGCTGTGGTCTTTGTGATGCAAAGCCAGTAGCCAAGAATAAAACTGATACCAAAGATATTACAACAGTTTTCATTACCTTATCATATTTTGAAATCCATGTCCAAAACAGCGGACAGCATAAAACAGCGGCACTGAAAAACATTACAGCTTCAAAATAATTCCCTCTTCCGAGACGGAAAATAGTATTTGCAATACAACCTACCATGAACACATAGCCTATGATTTTCCATACTTCTTTTTTCTTATCCATCTTTTTTTCACCTGCCTTTCACTTATATTATAAGTCTAATTTGCAAAAAAGTCAAATAATTTTCAAAATTTATATAAAATTTACATATATTTACAGTTAAGTTTGTTTAACATTAATATTGTTATTTATTGGAAATAAGAATATAATAAAAAACAGGATATATCGTCCTTGACATATCCTGCGGTTTTGAAGAAGTTAGCTAATCCTCTTCAAGTTTGAGCAAACGTAGAACAGCTTTTTGCATATCGGGCTGTTTTCTGAATGCTTGAACAAGTTTCTTTTCCTTTAAGGTTAAGCCGAGTTCTTGTTCTTGGGAAAGATATTTGTCTTCCGAATTACCTAACAACCATTGCGGATTAACTCCGAGTACATCAGCTATTGCTAATAGTACAGGTATTTTTACTTCACCTATTGCTCCGAGTTCATAACGCTGAACAGTTGACGGACTAACACTTAGAAGTTCTCCGATTTCGGTTAGTTTTAATCCCTTTTCTATCCGAGTTTCTCTCATTCTCTTCCCTATTTCTTGGTTGGTCATATTATCACCTCCCAAATATATTATAACATACATTTTTGCGTAATGCAATATTTTTTTGAAATTTTTTTGCATAATGTATTGACAAACAAATTAAAATATGTTATATTAAGACTACAATAATTTGCGTAGTGCAAATGAATTGTACAATTATATCAATTATAAATACAAAAGTGAAAGAAGGTGTTTTTTGTGGTTATGAACAGACTAAAAGGCAAGATGGTTGAGATGGGAATGACTGTTGAGGAACTTGCCACAAAGTCAGGTATTTCCTATGATGGCTTGCTTAGACGATTCAAGGGTGTTGTTGATATGAGCCTTGATGAAGCAAGAAATATTTCTGTCGCTATGTCTATACCTAAAGAGGATATACCATACTATTTTTTTAACTTTTAATTTGCGTAGTGCAAAAAACAGGAGGAATTTAAAATGAATGATATTCAGAAATTTGAAAGTGCAGAGTTCGGCTCTGTAAGAACAACAACAGATGAAAATGGCAAGATTTATTTTTGTGGAAAAGATGTTGCAGAAATTTTAGGGTATTCAAATCCACACGATGCTTTATTAAAGCATTGTAAAAAAGATGGGGTATCGTTTTGCGAGGTCATCGACAATGTAGGTAGAAAACAGGGTACTAAGTTTATTGATGAAGGTAATCTTTATCGTCTTATCTTTTCAAGTAAACTTCCAACAGCAGAAAAGTTTACCGATTGGGTAACAAGAGAAGTCCTTCCGACAATTCGCAAGCACGGTGCATATATGACGGAAGAAACATTACAGAAAGCAATTACAAGTCCCGATTTTGTTATACAGCTTGCACAGCAGATTAAGGCTGAACAGGAAAAGAACAGATTGCTTGAAAAGCAGAATGCCGCAAACAATCAAATAATCAACGAATTGAAGCCAAAAGCTGATTATACAGATTCTATCCTTAATAACAAAGGTTTGGTAACAATCACACAAATTGCAAAAGATTACGGAAAATCGGGCAATGAAATGAATGACATTCTTAACAAGTATAAAATTCAGTACAAACAATCAGGACAGTGGTTGCTTTATGCGAAATATCAGAAATGCGGATATACACATTCTGAAACAGTGCAGATAACTCACAGTGATGGCAGACTTGATGTTAAAATGAATACCAAATGGACACAGAAAGGCAGATTGTTCCTTTATAATTTCCTCAAAAACAAAGGAATTGTACCTGTTATTGAGGATAATGCGGAAGGACAAACAGCATGATAGGCGAAAAAATCAAGGAGTTAAGAAAAAAGCATAATCTTACGCAGGAAGAATTAGCTAAGATGATGTGTATATCACACAGTGCTATTCACAAGTACGAAGCAGGCATTTCAAATCCGAGCAGAAAAACACTTAATTTGTTGGCTGAAAAATTCAACGATTTTGTTGTTGCGGATTTGGAATGTGAGGTTTGCGGCAAGCTGTTGACTGGCAGAACACACAAATACTGTGAAGAATGTTCGTTTGAGATTAATTACGTCAAGAAAAAACGCAATACCGATTACGATACACAGGAATATGCTGACAGAAAATCTATGAAATATTATCACAATGACGGCTTGATTGAGGATGCAAAGAAAGCGGCAGAATTACATCTAAGCTATGGTGAGTATATGGCTTTAAAGATAAGAGGGAAAATATGAACAGGTTGGAAGAAATCGACAAGCTGATATGTTCCAATTTCAGTTTGGTGAAGCAGTATTCAAAGCGTTCTGCTGAACTGTTAGGAACAATCAGAACGCTTGAAAAGGAACGTGCTGAAATTATGAAAAGAGGTACTGAAAATGCCTGCAAAGATAAGACCGGATATAACGGCTAAGAAAGTATGGGGCAACATTGAAAAGCTTAGATACGAAAAAGGCATAACATACGAGAGGTTA
>JAZUJY010000301.1:0-9793 GCA_045643005.1 Oscillospiraceae bacterium
TGATATTATAACAACACAGAGGATATCCCCCGCCTCTGCAGGCGGCGGGTTCTATCTGACCAAACAGTCGGAGTACAATCTCCGACTGAGCGGGAACCGATTCTGCGAATCGCCTCTGCTTGTTAAAAGCAGAGCTTTGAACAGCACATCAAATAATATGTATTATATTGCTGCTGAAAAAGAACTATTTTTAGATAAAAAAATAATTCCGCAAAAACTGTCAAAATGTTACAATGACATACAAATAACAAAAATATATTTAATTGTAACAGATTTATTAATTATTTAGAATAAAATATAGAAATATACTTGACTATTTTTTGATTATATTGTATAATTATTTTTGTTGATTTGTATTGACCGAATATGCATTTTCATTTGGGATTCGTGAAGTTATCCATTTGGCGTTTTTGTTTTTTCTTGTTGCGAGATAACCGACAGGAAGATCACACAATTCTTCGATTGACGGATCAAGTTCACAGAGTTCACCAATGGTGATAATTACAGCGTCACTGTCTGTGTGCTGTTCATTGCAAAGAAACTGCCAGTTGTTGTCATCAAAGTGATGAGCAGCAAAAGATATCGGTTTCTCACCTTCGAGAAAATGACAGCAGGTGAATACAAGTTTTTCAGGATGTTCAGAAAAAGGATAATAAGACATAGGTAAATAACCTCCGGTTTTTGATATTTGATATTTATATTATACATTATTTATGATAATAAATCAAATGTCAGCAATTCTTTAATTTGAACAATAGTTTGAAACGAATTTTAACCGTTTTGTTAACTTTTCCATTTTCCATAAAGATTTTTTCATTATACGCACTAAAACAGTGACTTTCAATTGTGCAGAATGACTATTAAAGTAACAATCCTGTAGTATTTATTGACTTTTGAGTCATGAAAGCGTATATTATTATTAAAGATAAACACAAAGTTTATTCTAAGTGCAAACATTCTTGTTATTTTGACTACTGAGGTTTGTCATGGTTTCAATAAAAGATATTGCTAAAAAATGTGAAGTTTCAACCGCTACAGTCAGCAAAGCATTAAATGACTGCAGTGATATCAGTGAATCAACCAAAAAAAGAATCAGGGAAACAGCACAGGAACTTGGTTACTTTCCCAATTCCCAGGCAAGATCGCTGAAAATCAACAGAACATTTTCGATAGGCATTATTTTTGAAGACAGACTCGGAAGCGGGTTAAGACACAGTTTTTTCTCTTCCGTTCTTGACAGTTTTAAAACCGAAGCAGAGAAAAGAGGCTATGACATAATTTTTATCGGTTCAGATAAAGCCGGAAAAAAGATGTCATATTATGAACATTGCAAATACAGAAATGTAGACGGTGTTCTTCTTGCATGTGCTGATTTTTATGATCCGGATGTAAGAAAGCTCAAGCAAAAGGATAACGGACTTCCCGTTGTTTCTCTTGATTTCTTTTCAAAGGATGATTATTCGGTTTATTCAGACAATCGTCAGGGCATGAGAGACATAATTGAGTATGTTTATGACATGGGTCACCGAAGGATAGGATATATTTATGGTGATACATCCCAGGTCACAACAGTGAGACTCGATTCCTTCAGAGAAACAATGAAACAGCTTGGATTATCTGTGGAAATTGATTATGTTCATCAGGGCAGATACAATGACATTGAAAGTACAAGAAAAACTGTAAAGGAAATGCTTTCATTGTATGAGCCGCCGACCTGTATAATACTTCCGGATGATATTGCAGCGTACGGAGCATATCAGGCAGCAAATGATATGAACTTAAAAATTCCTGAGGATTTTTCAATAGTCGGATTTGACGGAAATGAACTTTCTCAGATCGTTGAACCAAAGCTTACTACAGTTTTTCAGGATACAAAAATGCTTGGCATTAACGCAGCAGATCTTCTTTTAAGGCTGATAAACAAAGAAAGTATTTCAGAGATGCAGAGACAGATCGTTGTGGAAACCAAATTATTGAAGGGTCAGACAGTAAAAGATCTGACAAAGTAACACATGTCTATTATATTTATTAAATATAATATAATCATTAAGGAGGAATTTTGAAATGAAAAATCTTAAAAAATCATTAGCATTAATCGCTGCTCTTGCTTTATCAGCAACAGCACTTTGCAGCTGCGGCGAAGACAACAAGTCAAGCTCAACAACATCAACAGCTGACAGTTCTGCATCAACAGTTGATTCATCAACAACGGCAGATCCTGGTACAACATCAGATGATGACGCTCTTACAATCCTTTGCTGGAACGCAGATGACTCTCAGCCAATGGTAGATCTCTTCTGTGAGGAAACAGGTACAGATCCAAGCAAGATCAAACTTCAGAACTTTGCTTGCGCAGGTGGTGAAGCAGCTGAAAAATACGATTCATATCTTAAGAATGCAGAAGCAGATGCAGATATCATGTTTGTTGAAGCTGACTGGGCTCTCAGATTTATCAATGATGACACAATAACAGCTCCACTTTCTGATATCGGTATCAGCGAAGATCAGTTCTCAGATATCTACGGATACGTTCTTGAAATCGGTAGAGCTACAGAAGGTTCAAAGGCTCTCAAGGGTGTTTCATGGCAGGCTGCAGCAGGCGGCTACTGCTACAGAGAAGACCTTGCTGAAAAGTACCTCGGTGTTAAGTCTCCTGATGAAATGCAGGCTAAGGTAGCTGACTGGGATAAGTTCCTTGAAACAGCTAAGGAAGTTAAGGATAAATCAGGCGACGCTAACACAGCTCTTGCTGCTACACTCGGTGGTGTATGGCAGGTTTACTCAGGTTCACGTGGAAATGCTTGGGTTGACGCAAGCGGCAAACTCGTTGCTGACGATTACTGCACAAAATATATTGATTTTGCTAAAACACTCTGGGATAACGGTTATGTAACAAACGTTTCACAGTGGGCTGACGAATGGAAACCTCTTGGAACAACTGACAAGGTTATGGGTTACTTCGTTTCAACATGGGGCTTCGGCGATACAATTCTTGAAGGTGCAGCAGGCGGTCCTGATGGAGATACATATGGTAAGTGGAAATGTGTAGTTGGTCCTTCAGAATTCTACTGGGGCGGTACATGGCTTGCACCTACAACAAGATGCAACAACGCAGATCTTGCTAAACAGTTCATTGAATTCTTCACATGCAATAAGGATACAGCTAAGAAGTATGCTCTTAAGAAGGGTGAATACATGTCAAACAAGGCTGTAATGGAAGAAATCATCACAAACAAGGAATATGCTGGTGCAGGTGTTCTCGGCGGACAGAACCAGTTTGAAGTTCTTAACAAGGTTGCTGACGGTATCGATATGGTAGGCAAGATCACTCCATATGATGCAACAATCAAGAATGACTTCAGTTCTGCTGTAAACGCATACTGCAACGGCGAAACTGCTGATGCAGCAGCTGCTATGGAAGACTTCAAAGACAGAGTTGCAGCTGATTGTCCTGATGTAACAATTGACTAATTTACATTAGATCTTAATTTTACAAAATAAATCAACACAGCCTATAAAGTACGATCAGCGTACTTTATAGGTATGTGTTATCTTTGTTATTTTCTTATTAATATATTATTTATTTCCGGGAGGGCTTTTTGAGAATGAAATCGAGTGCAAAAATCCGTTCTGTAAGCTATGCCAAATACGGATACATATTTATTTTTCCGTTTTTTCTGGTATACTTAATTTTTCAGCTTGTTCCGCTGATAACCACATTTAAGCTCAGCTTTTATGGAAATGGTAAAACAACAGACCAGTTCGTCGGTTTTGAAAACTTCAAAGCGCTTCTTTTTGCTAACGCAGATGCATCAAGAAACGTAAAGATTCAGCATGAATATTTTTTAAGAGATTTGGGAAACACAGTTATTCTCTGGTTGGGAAACTTTATTCCACAGATTATTTTATCGCTTTTCTTAGCGGTTTTATTTACAAATCTTACACTTAAGATCAAAGGCAAATTCTTTTTCAAGGTTGTAATGTATCTTCCAAATATAATTACAGCTGCGTCAGTTGCTGCAATGTTTCTTATGATTTTCTCAGAAACAGATACCGGACCGGTAAACAGCACACTTCTTAAACTCGGCATCATAGATGAAGCTATCAACTTTGTAAATAATAAGAACGAGTCGCGAATAATTATAATGAGTGCACAGACCTGGATGTGGTTCGGAAATACAATGATCATGCTTATGTCAGCTATAGGCGGTATCAGTGCAGATATTTTTGAAGCTGCAGATATCGATGGTGCAAACGCATGGCAGGTATTCACAAAGATCACTGTTCCGATACTTAAGCCGATGGTTACCTACGTTCTTATCACTTCAATGATAGGCGGTCTTCAGATGTGGGATATGCCTTATCTGTTCAAACGTGGACAGAATCAGCCTCAGTATACTGAAACTATTGCAGTATTTATTTACAAGCGTTTCCATTCTTCTGATGGTAACTACAGCTATGGTTATTCCGCAGCTGCTTCTGTAATTCTGTTCTTTATCACCATCATCATAGGAACGATCAGAATGATCACTTCAGTTGATGAGGATGAGAAGATAGCAAAGAAACAGAAAAAAGTACAGAAACAGCAGAAAAGCAATACTTTTGGAGGAATTTGACCATGAATAATAAACTTGACAATTATACAAAAAAAGTCAACAGAAATTCAGCAATTGTAATGGTTTTTCTTGTTATACTTACAATCGTCACATTGCTTCCTCTGTGGGTACTTTTTTGTAATGCTACATATAAATCACAAGATATTATAAATCATTCATTTAATCTCTATCCTCATTTTTACTTACCTCAAAATATTAAAGAGCTCAACAGACTTAGTAAAATGGGTCAGGTTAGATTTGATTGCCTTCAGGGTTATCTGAACAGTTTGATTATTGCAGGTTCAGCAACTTTCCTTTCTCTGTTTTTCAGTACCATGACAGCTTTTGGACTTTCAAAGTATCAGTTTAAGCTAAACAAAGTTGCTTTTCTGTTTATTCTGATATTCCTTATGGTACCGGTACAGGTTACATCAGTTGGTTTTGTAAACTTTATGACTGATCTCAAATTAACAGATACTTATGTTCCTCTTATTGTTCCTGCTATTGCGTCTCCTGCAGTTGTATTCTATCTTAAACAGTATATGGATTCCAACTTCCATCCTGCATATGTAGAAGCAGCCAGAATAGACGGAAGCAGCGAGTTCAAGACATTTATTAAAATAGCAATTCCTATGTGCAGACCTGCTATTTTTGTTCAGGCAATATTTGCATTTGTTGCTAACTGGAACAACTACTACACACCTTCCATGATTCTTATCTCAGCTGATCAGCCGAGTGAAGGAAGAATGAAAGCTCCTATTCCGATGATGGTAGCATCAGTATTATCACAGGATAAACTTTCAGACCTTGGTGTTAAGTACACATCTATTTTACTTTCAATAGTACCCGTTGTTATTGTATATCTTATTTTCGCAAGAAAGATCGTTGATAACGTAACAGCCGGCGGTGTAAAAGAATAATTTAAATTTTTTTAAAAAAAGTTTTGCTTAAGAAAAAAACACGGCATTGTTTGTCGTGTTTTTTTCTGTATGAAAGAACAGTACGCAGAGGTAAATGTATGAGAAAAAAGTCAAGAAGAAAAATATTTTCAATGATCGTTATTTTATTACTGTCTGTCGGATGTAATAAAAACAGCGATTTTGATACTTCCGTGGAAGTAAAAAAAGGAAGTATTTCAAACGAAGATTCTTTTCAGAAAAGCAGTATGAAAAATGAGAAAACAAAATCAGATCATTTGAAGATACTATGCAGTAATAATATCATAATAGCAGTAAATGAGCTTATTGATTTTTACTGTGCAGAAAGTGGTATAAACAAAGAGTATTTTGATATTAAGATCCTGAATGATGAAACGTATGCTGATGAGGGAGAGTATGATATGATCTTTCAGAATACTGAAAATTTATACAGTCTGACTGACAATACAAATACATGTGATATAACTGATGCTGAGTTTGAATTGAAAGAAAATGAGTTGTCAGAAATATATAAGGGGATACTTGATTCGGGCAGAGATTCAGAAAACAGATTAAAAGCTCTTCCTGTGATCATAGAACCTGTTGTTTTTTGTTACAGGGATGATATAGCAGAAGATTTTTTTGATTATGGTGAGGAAGATATGAAAGAGGCTGTAGGAAACTGGAACAACTTCAGATATACAGCAAAGGATGTGTTTGAGAAAACAGACAGTGAAATAAAGATATGTACAGTTAGTGAAATAAAAAATTATTATACTGATATTTCAAATCTGTATTTTATAAAAAACAATAGTCTTGTTTTATCTGATAAAGTAATTGAAGGATATGAATATATCAGAGAATTTGTTAATGAATGCTATGCATGTGAGAATGATATCGGTTCAGATAAATGGATAGAGGCTTTAATGAATGATGAAATATTCGGATTTTTTGCAGATTTTTATGATGAGGGCTATAATGAACTTGATGAAATAATGGAGAATGAATATATCAAATGGAATCAGTCCTGGAAATGTGTAACAGGACCGGAAAGCATAATAACGAATGGTGTCTGGGTATCAGTTGGTAAAAATTCAGTCAATAAGAAAAAGACAGAGGATTTTTTCAGATTTTTTATGCTTGATCACGACATGATAGAAAAATATGCTGTAGAAAAACACAGATATATGTCCAACAGCAATGTTATGAAAAAAATAATTGAAAATGAGGAATACAAAGGCGTGAACTGGATACGAAGCCAGAACGAACATGATATTCTTGAAGAGGTTGCAGAAACTTTTGAGGCAGCTGAGAATAAGACCGGATTAGATGGTTATTTACTTGATAATTATCGTGTTTCTGTAGATAATTTTATAAACGGAGAATACTCAGTAACAGAAGATGCAGCGGCCGGTTTTAAGATGATGTCTGAAAAAAAGCTGAAAGAAAATGACATAATGGTAGATATAATGTCAGAATAATTACATATTCGGTTGAAATAAGAAAAAAATATTATTGAGTCAAAATTAACAAATCCAACAAAAAATTTTTTTATATTTAAATAAAGATTGTATATTTTATTTTGTATGCTCATATTTAATATATTAAACTTGTAAAAATAGTAAAAAAAAAATTGAAATAATAGTAAATTTATAAAAAGAGTTGCAATTAATGTGATTTTGATTTATAATATATTTAACGAATGAAAAATAGGAGGGTAATTATGCCAATAACGTTAATTCGCTCAAACAAGGATAATGTAGTCCACGGCTCGGATAACGGGAAAACGACAGGCTGTCGTATGAGATGTCAGAGTGTTGGCTATACAAAAGAAGGTGAAATGAAGGACATAGTTGATCTGACCTGTGATCGTTGTAAAGAGTATTTTGCGAGAAAGATGATCAGAGAAAGTAATCGTGAAGAAGCTCGTATTACAAAAGAAGAAAAGAAACGTTTTGAAAAAGCTAAAAAACAAGGCATGGTAACAGAAGCCTCGTTTGAAGAATATCAGATAAATCGTGAATTTGAAGAATCTGAAAGAAAAGCAGCTCAGGGACAGAGAAGTAACCTTACAGCTTCCCAGCAGATGATGCAAAACGGTGGATACCAGTATTTTGGAAACAATGATGGCAGTCAGAGTAACAATGATCAGATGAATGCTGATCCTTCAGCAAATATTCAGAATCCGGCACAGCCGGAGTTTAACTCTTATGGACAGACACAGTCTCAGCCTGCACCTGAGAACAGTGGATCTATTCCGGTTTATCAGCCATTCAATGCCTATGGACAGTCAGCTGATCAGACTCAGTCACAACAGTTGAATTCATATGGACAGCCACAGCTGCAGTCACAGCAGTTTGATGCATACGGACAGGCTGCGTTACAGTCACAGCAGTTCAATTCATACGGACAGGCACCGGTACAGTCACAGCAGTTTAATACATACGGACAGGCACCGGTACAGTCACAGCAGTTTGATACATACGGAAAGTCACAGCTGCAGTCACAGCAGTTCGATACATACGGACAGACATCGGTTCAGGATGTACAGCCTTCAGGATATCAGACCTATGAAAGTTCAAAGACAAATACTGCATCGAAACAGGATGATGATTTCCTTGCTCAGTTTATGGTCAATCCGTCAGAAATGAATCCTCAGCCACAGACAACTGCAAAAGAATCAGTAAATACAATGGGTATTCTTTCAGCAGCAAATGATATTTTATCACAGTACAATACAGAACCACCTGTACAGAATAAACCTGTGGAGAGCACTCCAAAATCATCTGCAGCAAGCGGAGATGCATCCTCATTCTTTTCAAATCAGATTCCTGTTGTTGATTCAGGATTTCCTTCTATCGAGTCATTAAACGGCTCTTCAAATGAGTTCGGATCAATATTAAGTCAGGATTCATATTCAAATATTCCGGTCGTTCAGGCACCGGCAGACAATTATGTTAAAGCTCCTCAGACAAATCCTGTAAATTCAGTTTCAGATTTTTCTGCTAATTCACCTTCATACACAACATATTCTTCACAGAATTATGGTTCAGCAGCAAATCAGTTTGAAACAATAACACCTCCAAACGTTTATGGAAACAACAGTAATGTTCAGAGTTTTGAAAACCTTGGACCTATGGGTGATTCATTTGAATCATTAAGTCCGATAAATACTACAGGCAGTACATCATCAACTGCTTCAATTGAATCTATCAGTCCTATTGGGACTTCATCTGTATACGAGCAGAACACTTCTGACAGTTTTGGCAGTCAGTCACAGAATCAGTCAGGATTTGTAATGCCGAGTATGGATCAGCAAAATGTTCAGCCTGAAATGTATCAGCCGAGCTTTGCAAATCAGAAGCCGGAAGAAAAAACAGCACCTAAAATACCTGTTTATACGCCTCCTGTTTACAACAGTCAGCAATTTAGTCAGCAGGTACAGGAAACATATCAGCAGCCTGTACAGAATTCATACCAGCAGCCTGCACAGAATACATACCAGCAGTCGGTACAGAATGCATATCAGCAGCCGGCACAGAATTCATACCAGCAGCCTGTACAGAACGCATACCAGCAGCCAATGCAGAATGCATTCAAGATGAATCAGCCTAAAATGGTTAAAAAGCAGGAAATCAGAAATGATGTTCCGCTGTTCAACAGTAATGGATCAGGAGAGATGGCAGATTCGATCGAAGCTGCTCTTCGCCAGTTAGGTGCAGAGGGAATAAGCGGACAGTCTGCAGGCGGTGCTCAGAATGGTAATATGCCTGAAAAGGAAGAAATAGTTCCAAATTATGTTGCATATGTATCTTCTGCAAGCAAAGTACTCCACAACGCTCCTCCTTCAAATACAGCACAGGCATCAGCTCCTAAGAAAATGATGTCAGCAAGGGAAGCAAAGAAGATGGCAAAGATAGACGATAAATTCTGTCATGATCTTAAAAAGAGAGGCTTAGCAAACGAAATGAGAAGCCAGAGACGCGGAAAGTAATAAAAAAGTATTTAAATAAAAAATGCAGGATCGGTTTTGATCCTGCATTTTTTAATATAACAACACAGAGGATATCCCCCGTGTGTGGAGGTGGGGGGTTCTATCTGACCAAAGAGTGGGAGTACAAACTCCGACTGTTTGGTCGGCGATTCTACGAATCGCCTCTGCTTGTTAAAAGCAGAGCTTTTAATTATCTTACACTATATATATCGTTAATGAATAATTGTTCTTAAACAAGTATAATAAACAAAAATGTTAAAAAAAGCTGTATGTTTTGACGTAAAAAC
>JAZUJY010000302.1:0-10529 GCA_045643005.1 Oscillospiraceae bacterium
ATGCCGTTTCTTTCTGTGAAAATGTATGGTGCCATTTTCGGGTTCCATCTTCTTGTCTGGTGTCCGAAGTGAACGCCTGCTTCAAGAAGCTGTTTCATTGATACTACTCCCATGGTGTAGTCCTCCTTAAATTGGTTATAATATTAATCCTCCGACGGGCTTGGCTTGCGGACAACGCCTTTCAGCGCACCAATCCTCAAAAGCACCGCCGTGCGAATTGCTTTATAATTATATCATTTCATACAAAAAAAATCAAGTATTTTTTACCTGTTTACCTGAACAAGCTTTCGGAACAGCTTTTTTTATTTTTTGTCGATTATGCACCATTTTATGCATTTTTTCTGTCAACAAGGATAACATCATTTCCGATTACTTTTATATCACCGCAGTTTATGACCACATCTTCTTCTTTCCCGAATAAGCCGAACAGACCGCTGCTGCCGTAAATAATGATTTTTGTGATGATGCCTGTTGAAAAATCAGCCTCGATATCGTCGATATAGCCGAGTCTTTCACCTGCTGCCATATCGATAACTTCCTTTTTACGCAGATCGTCAAGTGTACAATGCAAAATAATCCCTCCGCTGACTTAATAAATAAGTGTATGCGGAGGGATAAATAAAAATTACTTTTCTTTTTTTGAAAGAACACCTGTGACTATCGCAGCAATAAGAGCTATTGCAACGACTGCTATCAGTATTCCTTTCGGGAAATTGTCGCCTGTTTGAGGAACAGCGGCTGCAAGAATTAAAAGACTGTTGATAAAATTACACATATATATTGTCCCCCTGTTTTGACAGCAGTGCTGTCTGGTTTTTTCCGTTTATTATATTAACACATCATTACTGATTTGTCAAATGAAATGTATGTGAAAATTATGAAAACAAAGGGTAAACCAGAAGAAACAGTCCTGCAAGTCCGAAAAAACTGCCTAATAAAACGAAAAGACCATTTATGCCTGTTTCGTTGCTTGCTTTGGGGATAACTCTGATTTTGTAAGGATCTTTTCCGTCGATTCTGATAACGTATTTTTCTCCCATTTTTTCTTTCACTATTGCATTCATGTATTTCGGATCAAATGCTCTGTATAATTCTCCGTAAAGATTGAATTCAAACAGCGGCGTACCAAGAAGATACGGCATTGGTGCATCAGGATCGCTTGCCTTCCATACATAGCCTGCTACTTCAGCATTAGGTTCATAGTGCGTGGCAATATACTGCTGTATGAATTTACTGAAAAAAATTGCCGAACCGAACAGGAATACAAAACCTCCGAACATCATCAGAAGGTTTTCTTTGGGCTTTGTCATGCTGCTGATTATCAGAAAAATTCCTGCTGCAAGAAACGGGGCACTGAATACACGGCTGCTTATCAGCGAATTATCGATTTTATCATCAATACTATCAGTCAGTATCAGCAGTCCGCCGATTGAAAAACATACGCCTATCAGCGCAAGAGCCGCATTTATCATGCCGCCGATTATACAGATAAAGCACATTAACATAACTGCAAACATCACAGCTGTTACCAATGTTACTTTGATTCCGTCTTTTTTGCCTGATACACTGCCGCTTTCAAGTTGTTTTCCTTTCAGCTTTTCAAGTATTTCATTTCTTTCGTTTGCATCGGGAGAAATTTTATTGCTGAAAAGGTATTCTTTGTCATCAAAATCAAGTTTCATGGATTCCTCCTTATCAGAACCGGAAGTCTCTCTTGCCTCCGTTCTTTATTTCATCAAGATATTCAATAGCCCGCTGTCTGCGTTTTTCATCAGGGACTTTCTGGATTTCACGGGCAATGAGTGCTTCACCGACTGCTCTTGTTTCAGGTGATGCATAGTCGCAGAGATATTCCTGCAATGTCATAAGCGCATTCGGATGACAGCAGTTCTGTATCTGACCGACTTTGCAGAGTGCCATGAATCTGTCACCGGTACGTCCCTCACGGTAGCAAGCGGTACAGAATGACGGGATATAGCCGCCGTCCATGAGCCATTTGACTACTTCATCAAGAGAACGCTGGTCAGAAACGTCAAACTGCTCGGTATCATGCGGCCTTTCATCAGCAGAATATCCTGCATAGCCGCCTACAGATGTTCTTGAACCGCCTGATATCTGTGAAATGCCAAGTCCGAGAACCTTGTCACGGCAGGTCTCGTTTTCTCTTGTGGAAATTATCATGCCTGTGTACGGAACAGCTATTCTTATGCAGGCAATTATTTTTGCAAATGTATCGTCATCAATTCCGTTGTCAAATACGCTCGGATCAATGTCAGATGCCCTTTTTACACGGGGCACGCTTATTGTATGCGGACCTACTCCGTGAACTGCTTCAAGATGTTCAGCGTGCATGAGCAGTCCTGCAAATTCATACTTATATAAATCAAGACCGAACAATACGCCAAGTCCGACATCATCTATGCCGCCGTCCATTGCCCTGTCCATAGCCTCTGTGTGATACGCATAGTTATGCTTTGGTCCTGCCGGATGAAGCTTTTCATAGCTTTCTTTATGGTATGTCTCCTGAAACAGGATGTATGTTCCTATTCCTGCTTCTTTCAGTTTTCTGTAATTCTCAACCGTAGTAGCCGCAATATTTACGTTTACACGTCTTATCGCACCGTTTTTGTGCTTAATGGAATATATTGTCTTTATGCATTCAAGAATATACTCTATCGGATTGTTTACAGGATCTTCTCCTGCCTCGATCGCAAGTCTTTTATGTCCCATATCCTGAAGGGCTATGACCTCGTCACGCACCTCATCCTGAGAAAGCTTTTTGCGTGGTATTTCCTTGTTCTGCTGATGGTACGGACAATAAACACATTTATTCACACAGTAATTTGAAAGATAAAGCGGAGCGAACATAACTATTCTGTCACCATAAAATGCTTCTTTTATCTCTCTCGCAAGTGCATAGATTTTTTCCGTCATTGCCTTATCGGTACAAGCTAAAAGTACACTTGCCTCTCTGTGTGAAAGACCTGCACATTCCACTCCCCTGCCCGTCTTTTTTGGACGTGCTTTTTCAAGTATTTCCTCAATAAGCGGAATATTGTCCTTGTTTTTTTCGGCATAATCAAGGGTTGCCCTGATCTCCTCATCATTGATGAATTCGTCTGCATTCAAAGATCTTACGTCGTACATCTTTTTTCCTCATTTCTTAGAAATTGCAGCTTTTACCGATACTCCCTCAATTCTTCCGAGTCTGCCTGTGAGATTGCTTATTACATCAGGTTCAGCATCAACTGCAACTGAAATCACGGATACTCCCTTATCTTTATATGGTATACCCATTCTTCCGATTATAATTGAACTGAATTCATGAAGAACACTGTTAACTTCACCAACAGCATCAGCTTCATCAATAACAACAGCAGCCACAGCAATTCTCTTACTTTCCATAAGTCCTCCCGAGAAATATTCTGGTATAAAAAAACTGCCCATGCGGACGGACAGAATTACCCTGATAAATGCCTGTTGCTCAACGGCTGAAAATAATGTACCATTATCACAAATAAGCATAGTATTGACCGCTATCCGATAGAGAGGAAAATACCCCGTTATCCGATTACAAGCCTGATAAATCACCAACAGCAGAATAAATCCTGATGTCCGCTGAATTAATTATAACGCTGTATCATCATTAAGTCAATACAAATGAATCTCATTCGTTATATTAATTGTTTTCTTGGATATATAGCCATAGTATTTGTTCATCTTTAACAAAGCATGGCAATAAATATTAAATTTCATAATTTATTTGAAAATCTACTGGACAAATCATTATTTTTATGTTATAATTGTATTCAGATTTATTCATGAGGTGATATACAATGGGTTTTTTCTCAATTTTTTCAGGCGGTACAAAATACTTTGATAAGCAGATAACGCCTAAATGTGACTACTGCCATTTTGGTAAGCGTACAAAAGACGGAAATAAGGTTCTCTGTGAAAAGAGAGGACTTCTCGACCAGAATTATTCATGCAGTAAATTTGTCTACTCACCTTTAAAAAGAATACCTGTAAAACAGCTTAAATTTGTCGGAAGTATTGCTAATGAAGATATCTACATTGAGTCTAAGGGCGATCGTGATGAAAAAGAAGCTGAGGATACAACAATAAATAAAGCTGCTGAAGAAAAGGCTGCCCGTGCAGCAGCAGAAAAAGCAGCTAAAGAAGCCGAGGAAAAAGCCGCTCGTGAAGCTGCTGAGAAAGCTGAAAGAGAGGCTAAGGAAAAGGCAGAACGTGAAGCTGCTGAACAGGCTGCAAAGGAAGCTCAGGAAAAAGCTGCCCGTGAAGCTGCTGAAAAGGCTGCAAAAGAAGCTCAGGAAAAAGCTGCCCGTGAAGCCGCTGAAAAGGCCGCAAAAGAAGCTCAGGAAAAGGCTGCCAAAGAAATTCAGGAGAGAATTGCCCGTGAAGCTGCTCAGAAAGCTGCTGCAGCAAAAAATGTAACTCAGCAGAATGTGAAGCAGAACGCTCCAAATGCTCCGCAGCAGAATGTTAAGCCGGTTCAGCCAATGCAGAATGCTGCACAGCAAAATGCAGGACCTGTTCAGTCTACGCCACAACAGCAGAATACAAAACCTGTTCCCCAACAGTCTGCTCAAAACGCAAAGCCAATGCAGGGAAAGACTGAAAGTACAGAAGCTGATGCAATGAAAGCTCTGAATGCTCTCCAGAATCAGGGCGGATACTTTGCAAGGAAAAACTAAAAATTATGGCTCTGATACTATTTAAGGTATCAGAGCTGTATTATGAAATTATTTGCTCCTGCGTTATTGAAAGGACTGTTTTTTGTATGAAGGATTACATTGAAGCGCACCAATTCAGTAATAACCATATGGAACAATTGAAAAATGATGGGCTTTGTGGTTGCTTTTATTGTTTAGAAATCTTTTCCCCATCAGAAATTAATGAATGGATAATTGATGACATTGACTGTGACCGATATGGTACGGCGATTTGTCCATACTGCGGAATTAATTCTGTTATTGGTGAAAGTTCCGGTTATCCTATCACTAAAAAATTTCTGACTGAAATGAAAAAGTACTGGTTTTAATAATTAAATATGCGGGTGTGGTGAAACTGGCAGACACGCAAGATTTAGGTTCTTGTGCCGAAAGGTGTGCAGGTTCAAGTCCTGTCACCCGCACTGAAAGACAAATCCCGATATATAGACGATTGCTTTTATAAGCCGCTATATATCGGGATTTTTTATTGTTTCGATTCAAAATATTATTGCATTGATTTACAATATTTTTTGAATGAAAACTAATATTTTTAGACCTAATTAGACACGATATTAGACACATAAGTCTCACATTTTACACATATGTCAACGGTTTGCTTTGCAAATGTAGTGGACTTATTTTTACATTCTGTTAATCTTCCGAAATCAATCCGCTGTATGTGTGGTCGTCATACTCTACAGTGACTTTGACCTGTTTTTTCTCCGCCTGTGTAGGCTGTGCGGTCTGGTTCGGTATGTAGCCGTCATCATACACACCTAACGCATTCGGTATACAAACGCTGTGTGACGTTTATACACGCAAAAAAAGCGGCACTATCATTTGATAGCACCGCTTAGAGACACATTCAATATTTAATTTCATCTCTGTGTACACGCAGTATCTTTACGCCGTCTTTCTTTGGCATAATCTCAACTCTGTCGCCTTTTTCAAGGACTTTCTGTATCTGCTCTATCTGAGCAGGAGAAAGGATGTACTTGTTCATTTGTCACTCCTTGATATCTCCATAATCATCTGGATCAGTAAGACTTAAACCTAAGTGTTCCAGAATATTTTTTGAATATGTGGCTTTTCTTCTTGCTCCGTCGCTTTCTTCAGAGCCGTCAAATATTTCTTCTTCAGTATATGGCTCTGCTTCTTTCAAAGCAAGGCGACATTCATCGATAATTTTTCTCGTAATATTTAAAGCCATACTTGTCAGCTCCTTTCAAGATAATATCTGCAAAATCATCGCTGTATGCAAAATCAAAAACGTCCATTTGGAACTTATACCAATTGAATGAATCCGTTTTTTCAAGAATATACCAATTACCACTATTACCGATTAAGCACATTGCTTTTGCGTTTTCATCAACAACAAATCTATCGATATCTCTTGCAGAAAACGTTCCGCCACTCGGATGATTATGCAATGTAATTGCTGAATAATCACATCGAGGTATTTTTACTGCCATCATACCTTCACCGCCGATGATTGGTTCACTTAAAGCATATGGAGAATCAGTGCTTATAATATATGCGAATTCCGTACCTCTGACATGGTTCTTAGCCATATCAAGTATAGAGTCTGCTGCACTTTGAATCTGATTGTTAAGAGCTTCATTATCGAAGTATGAAAGTTTAGGTGCTTTATCGGCTATATCAGGGAATAATGAATCATTTCTATCCTTCAATTCTATTATATCATTCTGCACAGAATTGTCAATAGACTGATTGTTAATTTTCGGCGGTGTTACCTTACTTTTACCATCAGACTGCTTTGAAGTTTTCTGTGAGCTGTTCTTGTTCTCAAACGGTTTGATATACTTTTCACGCCATTCATCATACCATAAATTCAGCCGCTTCCTCGCAGAGCATATCTGCCTGTGAGGTCAAGCCGTAGTGATCGGCGAGCTGTTTCAATTTCTCATTCATCATTTTTCTCCTTTATCCTGATATAAATTCCGGGGCGCTGAGCCCAGAACTTTTCTGTGATACTGCTGTATATAAGACTGTCATCCTTCCATTATCCGAGACTGGTCATAATATCATACAGAGCTTTGCAGAGGTTATCCGCATCAGGCTTGTTGTTATACGGTTCTCCGTCGTAATGCTTAGCCTTTATCGGGAAACACCATTTGACAATTACCTGCACAGCTTCTGTGAACGGAACAGCAGGTACATACTTTACAAGATAAGCTTTCAGTTTCTCCTCTGCTTCTCCATTGGCTCTGCTGTAATATTTTCTTTTGCCGTTTACTATGGTACAGCCTCTTTCCTGATGAGTACAAATGATTTACCTGCTTTTGACGGACCTGCAAGAAGCATTTTATGTTCCTGACGCAGTACATTCTTGATAAGCGGCGGAGCAAGTTCAGGCATATTCTCCAAAGCATCAGCCATATCCACGAAGTCAGGCAGGTCATCATTGACGGACTCTATCCATTCCTTCCATTCCTGCCATGAAGAAAACCCTGTATTGGTTTCAACAAGAAACTGCTTTTTGCCGTTTCGCATTACACCGGGCAAACGGCTGAGACGTGACAGATTACGGCAGTTGCGATCAACGTGCAGTCCGTTTTTATCACATATACTGTACAGAAATTCAACACGCTCACGATATTCCTTGAAACTGCCTGCTTCGACTCTGACAATAGCATGAAGTGACTTTCCGCCCGTGAATACAATAGCCGCTATCGGAAGTTTCAGGTCGTGCATGATGCTGTTCTGCTGTGCTACAGATATATTGTCAGATTCAACAAGAGCATATCTGTAATCAGCAACGCAGTCATTCTTTACGCCCTGCCCGTTAAGCGGATTGAAGCGTATCCATGCACCGCATTCCTCATGCACAGTACCGAATACCGATTCTATTCGCCGTTGTATATTGCAAGTTCCTGTAAGAGCTGTCCTGCGGTGCGGTCGTAGCTTCCTGCTTTCGGCTTGAATTTTCCTCCGTCGGATTCATCTTTCCTTACTTCCGTTACATAGCCTACATAAACTTGTATCTTTTCCGTCATCTTGCACAGAAATTCTTTGCCATACGACAGTATGCCTGCAAAATTTCTGTACAATCTGACAAAAAATCTGACTGCGTTTCTGCCGCACAATCTTTGTGCGGTGTTGCCTAAGTATTATTTTTTATAAAAGAAAACATTTCAATGTTATTACAATTTGCACATAATTGTAAAATATCACAATCTTTTACAAACTCATTTGAATATTTTACTCTTAATTCAGGTCTTTCCAAAAATAAACGCTTTGCTATTTCATTATTACTGTGTAAAACAGCTCTAAAAAGAGGATTTTTTCCGTATGAATGAATTGGCATAGGTATTTTTTGATCTATTAAAACATTCGCAATGGAATTCATTTTATATTCAATTGCAGTCAACAATTCTAAACCAAAATAATTTTGTGTCGGGAAATTATTATTTAAAAGCCACTTTGCTATTATTTCATTTTTGTTTATTATGGCTTTATTTAAAAGTGAACCGTCATTTGTAACAGCATTCATGCTCAAACTACCATCTGATAATTGTTTGAAAAGCTTTAAAGGATCATGTGAATTAAAACATTCTTCAATAAGCAGATTATCTTTCTTTTGCTTTTCTGTTGCACCCCAGAAATTCTTGTCATTATAATTTTCAACATATGATTTATAATAATCTGAATCCACAGAAAAGCCGTTTAAAATTGCATCAATAAACTCTTCAGGCGGTTTATATCCTTGCGAGGAGAGACTATATAATATGGTGTCAGGTGAAGCGTATACCTGTCCATCCGAGGATATTATTCTTATTTCTGAATATCCAAGGTTATATGTTTTTCCATTATATTGCCAGTCAAATACAAATGAATTATCTCTAACGGTATTAAACGGATAGTCAAGGAAAGGGATAATTTTATCTAAAATAATTGAGCTATTATTAAACTCTTTGCATTTTTCGTTATTAAGTGGAATCCACCCAACATTCAATGAATATTCAAAATGATCATTTGAATAATAGCTTAAATCTTCATATATATTCATAATCACTCCATGTAGGTTCGGTATCTATTACTGCAAAACGCTCTTTATTATTTTTATTTATCTGGCAGCTCATTTCATCATCACTTTTTTAAAAATCAAATATTACAGGTACACTGTTCTGCTCTGAAAATATAACTGCCTGATATAATATTGAAAAACAGAATTTTGCAAGTGATTCAGTCTCATAGACTGTGCTTGCCTGAATTCTTTTGTATGTTCCGTTTTCAAATGTTGCATCTGTCGGATAGCCTTCTGTCGAAATCCAACTTATAATCGTCTCATTATCAGCATTCCATAACAGCTGATTTATTGCATCAAGCTCTGCTTTAAGATTTGCCGTAGTTGCAAATGAACATTCTTTTCCGTTTGCAAGAAGCCAGTTGAACATCAGATATTCCTTCTGCGGAATAAAATGATTTATTCCTGTAAACAACGACCATTCACTTAGTTTTTCATTTGCCGCTTCCTGAATATATGGATGGAAATCCATATTTTTGATGTACTCATTCGGGCATTCTTTTCCAAGAACTTTTGAGGCGGTCATAAGCAGTAATGCTCCGAATGCATCCCAGTCAGGCTTATCAGTATAGTAATCTTTCTCGTCATTTTCTTCCCATAATTCAAAAGTGTTTATATTATGATTTGAAAGCATTATTATCATCTGTTTCTGCCATTCGTGAACACCTTCTGTAATCTCCTCAACAGAAGCCTGTTCCTCATGTTCTTCCGGATTTGCTCTTATAACTTTGTATTCAATTCCGTTTTCTTCACAAAATTGCTGTGTTTTGGTTTTCCAGTGCTTAGCGTAATACTTTACAAATGTTCCTGCGTATATATCTAATCCCATAATTCCTCCTGTTGCATCTACTGCACCTATCTTTTTTCTTACTCAAAACAAGTTTTTAAAGGTGCCCTTAATAAATTTAATCGTTTTTTACCTTAAAACAGGTGTCCTATTTCTGTGTTCGCCTTCTAAAAATAATTCACTGAACTTACAGCCGCAGAACAAATCAAGCATCTTGTCCATGTGCCAGAATGGCTTTTTACTTTTCAGTTCTTCTAATGGCATCCAGAATACCTTCCCCTCTGAAGATGATTTGACAGTGCCGGAATATGTGCCTGTTTTATACAGAAATACAATATATCTTGTTCCTTCTTCTGTAATCCAATCCTTTACACCGCATAATTCAAGGTTTGAAATTTTCAAACCGGTTTCTTCATGTATCTCACGTATGACAGAATCAACAATGGATTCGCCTTTTTCAATGTGACCGCCGGGAAATATCAGTCCTTTATAATCCTTGCCAATTTTTTCTTCAACAAGAACATTTCCTTTATCATCATAAATCATGCACATATTTGTAAGTTCCACTGCTGTTATATTCATTCAGTCCACCTTAATTTCATTGTTTTTAATCAAACGCTATATGGATGTATCTTCATTTCTGAATTATAGTTGATATAAGAATTATAGCATATATCAGCTATATTTTCAAGAGCAGTATATGAAATATCAGAGCAATCAAGAATTTTTCATCGCAGTTTTAAGGTAGTCATATATATCATTAAGTGAATCTACTATCTATCACATCTGCGAAAATGCTCTGTCATGTACGGTTTCGCTCATAATAAAGTACAGAAATACAATATATCTTGTTCCTTCTTCTGTAATCCAATCCTTTACACCGCATAATTCAAGGTTTGAAATTTTCAAACCGGTTTCTTCATGTATCTCACGTATGACAGAATCAACAATGGATTCGCCT
>JAZUJY010000303.1:0-4185 GCA_045643005.1 Oscillospiraceae bacterium
TTCTATTGATGAGTCAGATCCCGAAGGTGTGATTTTTGCATCAAAGGATTGTGTTGAGCAGTTGGTGGAAGATAAGGAACTTATGATGATGTTTTATAAGACACTATCCGGTAATGAAAGGTATGTTTTTATCGGTAGATACGTTGACGGACTTACGATGGATGAAGTGGCTAAGGAACTTCATCTTACGAAAGGGAGGGTGTGCCAGATTGAAAAGGTGATTAATAATAAAATGAAATTGTTTTTCATAACAAATTAGCAATTTGGGGGTCCGATGCATATGCTTTATGATGCATCGGATTCTTTTACGTTATCATTTCGTTACATAAATAATTCATTTCATTACATATGGATTACGCTGATAAACAATAAATGCCGATAATAATATAATATGGAAAACTATAATTAAAATTTGCGATGCGGAGTGATAGTAATGGTAAGAATTGCAATATGTGATGATGAACAACCAATAAGAGATTACCTGGGAAATTTGATAAAGCAGTATTTTGATGCCGATGTTTTTATGTTTAGTCGTGGTGAAGATTTGCTGAAGGAAAAAACATCTTTTGACATTATATTAATAGACATCTCGTTAGAACCTGATGAACGCGATGAAATGCAAAACGGTGTGGAAGTAGCAAGAAGCATCCGAAAAATGTCGGATTCTATAATTATTTTTATTACGGCGCTAAAAGAATACGTCTTTGATGTTTTTGATGTCGGAGCATTCCATTACCTTTTAAAACCGATTGATGAAGCAAAATTCAGAGAGGTAATAAATAGAGCGATTGCGCTTATCATGAAAAAGCAAAAGAAAGAACCTTTAGTAATTAAAGTAAATGGTTCATATGTAAAAATTCCTATTAAGAATATCGTTTATGCAGAAAATGAGGCCAGAAAAATAGTGCTATATACAAAAAATATGAGAGAAGCAAGCTATTCATTTTATGAAAAAATGGAAACATTGGAAAAGCGTTTGGGCGATGATTTTTTTCGATCGCATAGGGGGTATTTGGTAAATATGGCAGAGATTCTCAAATATGATAATACAAATATCATTATGAAAAATGGGACAACAGTATATCTGGCAAAGCAAAAATATAATGATTTTGTGGCTGCATATATGAATTATCTTAGAAAGGTATTATAGGAGATGTATAGCATAATATATTTATTTTTGGATGTGTTTTTTTATACAGGTCAGGCTTTTATTCTTTTCATGGTATTTCAGACATCTCAGTGGCGTTTTGTATCACGTTACAAATATAATTATGGCTTGATCCTTATTTTGCAGTATGTTGTACTACAGATGTATTTGCATAATTCTAAGATGATGCAAAAAATAGTATTTGGAAATGATGCACATATTTCAAGCAGTCGTTTTAGTATTGTTTTTGTCATAATCAGTTTTGCCGTTACATATATTTTCGCCAGAATTTTGTTAAAGGAGAGCCGAATAAGGATATGTTATTATGTCCTTTCTTTTTTTGCTGTTTCAGAACTTGTAAAGTCAGCTATATATGTTATTTTTATAGAACTATTGAACCTAATTACCGATTTCATGTCATACTTATATCTTGAAAAGCAAATGTATGATTTAGCCACTTTTCAAACAGGGATGCAGGTGGCAGAAATTGTTTGGAATATGATTTATTGTTTTTCTGAGTTGACAATTTCGTGGATGGTAATAAAAAAAATGAAATCTTTTCTTAATAGGAAGGACCGATATCAAAAGTGGGAGCAAATGTTCTTGTTATTTCCAAGCTTAATCGGACTTGTAATTTGTATGATTGTGAGGAGCTTGATGTATTCTACAAATGATACAAATATTTGGCTACTTTTAGATGAACGTCCCGAAATGAATTTGCTACTGCCGTGTATTTCTGTACTCTGTCTTTGCATGATAGTTATAGCTGCAAAAATGTTAAGGAATCTCATTGATGAAAGTAATAAGCGGATTGAACTTGTTATTTACAAGAATAAGGCGGAAGAGATGGAAAAACACATAGAGGATATAGAGAACCTTTATGTTGGCATCAGGGGTATGAGGCATGATATGAAGAATTATATAGCTGATATAGATGCCCTGATAAAGCAGGATGGAGATAATCCGTCTATAAAAGCCGAAATGAGAAAGTATTTGGATTCTTTGCAAAATTCGGTAGATAATCTTGAAATGAAATATCATACCGGCAATCCGGTTACGGATGTAGTTATTCAACGATATGTGCAGCTATCTGACAAGAAAGGAATTGAGTTTGAAGTGGATTTTGTTTTTCCGAAAGACATGGGTATAGATGCTTTTGATTTAAGTATCATTATGAATAATGGATTGGAAAATGCTATTGAAGCTTGTGAAAAGCAAGTGACCAATCAAAAAAAGATTAATCTAATATCGTATAATCGTGAAAATATGTTTTTTATTATCATTAGAAACACATTTGACGGAACCGTGACGAAAAAAGACGGTGTAATACAAACGACAAAGAATAACCCGGATAATCATGGATTTGGAATGCATAATATAATGACATGTGCTGAAAAATATTATGGAAGAGCAGAAACAACTGTAGCGGATGGTTATTTTGAACTTGCAGTTATGCTTCAAAAGCAGGAATGAGAGTTCCTGCTTTTTCATTACATAAAAAAGGCGTTTCATTACATTTGGCTGAAATCAGAGAATGAATGTGTCGATACCCTGAGTAAGAAGAAAACTATTTAGATGTTGGAATAGGAATTTGAGAAGGAGATATTATGGCAATTTCAGGTGTAGGAAGTTATGCAAATGCTTATGAAAACTTATATGTTTCTAAAAGAAATGAAAGCAATGTTCCTAAGCAGACGAAAGATAGTACAGGCACAAAAGAAAGCAATGTGACAACAAGTACGGTTGAATTAAAAACATCAACTGCTGGTGTGACAAAAACCGAGCAGATTAAGACAGGCTATAGCAATGTAAATGATTATTTAAAATATTTGCAGGATAAATATAGCTACATGAATACGGGGACTACTTCTATGCAGGGTATTCCTACAACGGTATCCGTATCAAGTGCATTTTTGAAAAAGTGCATGAATGACCCGGAAAAGGCAAAGTATTTGGAGGAAAATTTAGCAGCTATTCCGGATTGTGTAAAAAGTGCGGTTAATGGGTGTTTGGGGACTTTAACAAATCTTAGTTATAAGATTGATGCAGACGGAAATATTACAATAACAGGTTCAGGCACTAATGATCCAGATGGAAAAATTGCAAGAGAAAATGCCGAAAGAAAAGCACAGGAGAAAAAAGCGGCAGAGAAAAAGGCAGCTAAGAAACGTGCTGAGAAAAAGGCAGAGGAAGAAAAAGCGGCTGAAAAGCGGGCAGAAAAAAGAGCGGCTGAAGAAGCAAGGATAGAATCAGGGGAATATACCATAAGTGCTACTGGGACGGATGTAAAAGCTGTTACACAAAGTGTTATATCTGCCACTTTGGGTACGTCTGGACCAATGGGGGTAAGCTTTGATGTGAAAGCATAGAAATAGGAGTGAAAAGTAATGAATATCAATTTTTTTCAATTTAAATAATGTAAATTACTCTGTGAACCAACGACAGGATATGCTTCATGCATTGATTAACAAGAAAAGTAGGATTATGTATAGATAAAGCAAGAAAGCGAATTATTTAAATTTTTTGTGGAGGTAAATACGATGGCGATTACAGAAGTAAATGGTGGGGTAAGCAGTAATTATACAAACTATTATACTACAAAAAATGTGGGTAATACAAAAGACAACAGTAATGTGTCAACAAGTACAGTGGAGTTAAAAACTTCAACTGGAGGGACTAGAACAGAGCAGATTAAAACGGGATATAGTAATGTTAATGATTATTCCCAATATTTACAGGGTAAGTACAGCTATATGAATACAGGGACTACCTCAATGCAGGGCGTTCCGACAACGGTATCCGTTTCAAGTGCATTTTTGCAGAAGTGTATGAATGACCCGGAAAAAGCAAAGTATTTGGAGGAAAATTTAGCGGCTATTCCGGATTGTGTTAAGTCACTTAATAATTATGTCAAAATGGCACCGGGAAGTCCAGTAGTTACTTATGCTACATATAAAATTGATGAAAATGGAAATATATCTATAATGAGTGGCAGTACAAATGATCCTGATGGAAAAATCGCCAGAGAAAATGCAGAA